>CAZFAZ010000036.1:0-34033 GCA_964517155.1 uncultured Thermoplasmatales archaeon | reverse complement strand
GCATTTATTGGTAAAACCGGCACTCATATTGTAAAATAATATTGTTTGTAAATGATTATTCGTGAGTAGTTTTTATTAAATACTTTTGTATTTGGGTTTTTTAACTACTATGGACACGTCAGATATTGAAAAACAAATAAAAGATATTGAAGATGAAATATTTAATACTCAGAAAAATAAGGCTACAGAGCATCATATTGGTAAATTAAAAGCTAAGATTGCTAGACTCAGACAAGATATTGATAAACGTAAAAGCGCTGGTGGTAAAGGTAAAGGTTTTTCGATTAAAAAACAGGGTGATGCAACTATAGGTCTTGTGGGTTTCCCAAGTATTGGTAAAAGTACTCTTTTAAATCAGCTTACTAGTGCCGAAAGTAGAGTTGGTTCTTATGATTTTACGACTCTTGATGCAATTCCAGGGATGATGTATTACAATGGTGCTGAAATTCAGGTTTTTGATTTACCTGGTCTTATAACTGGTGCATCTGAGGGTAAAGGCCGTGGTCGCGAGGTTTTATCTGCCGTGAGAAACGTTGATCTTATTTTGTTTATGATTGATGCAAATCATCCTTATCATCTTGATCTTATGGCTGGTGAGCTTCATAAAGCAGGTCTTAGGCTTAATTATACTCGTCCTGATGTTGTTATAAAAAAAACAGGTTTTGGTGGAATTAATGTTTTTTCAACAGTTAAGCTTTCTTTTCTTGATGAAGAGCTTATAAAATCTATCGCTTCTGAGTATGTTATTAATGCTGATATTATTATTCGTGAGGATATAACTGAGGATCAACTTATTGATGTTTTTGTTGAAAATCGTGTGTATCTTCCTGCAATTGTTGTTGTAAATAAAGTTGATTTAATTAGTTCTGATTCGCTTAAAAGACAAATTCAAAGTGTTAAATCTCGTGGTTGGACGGTTATTGGTATTTCTGCTGCTAAGGGATTTGGTCTTAAGGAGCTGCGAAAGCGTATCTTTGAGGAATTAAAGCTTATTCGCGTTTTTATGAAACCTGTTGGTGAAAAACCAGATATGGATGAGCCTTTGATTCTTAGAACGGGTAGTACTGTTGAAGATGCTTGTCGTAAGCTTCATAGAAATTTTAAGGATAAATTTAGGTATGCAAATGTATCAGGTCCTAGTGCTAAGCATGATGTTCAAAAGGTTGGTCTTGAGCATATATTAAAAGATGGAGATATTTTAACTATTGTTGTATCTAGGTAAAATATTATTTTTTAAGTAGGTTTTGTGCTTTTTTTACCATATGTTTTTCGTTAAGCTCGTATTTTTCCCATAGTTCTTTGGGTGATCCGCTTTCACAGAATACATCTTTTATACCCATTCTAAGAAATCCTGTTGAAACACGGTTTTCTGCAAGTGTTTCTGCGACTGCGGCGCCAAGTCCGCCGATTATTGAGTGTTCTTCTGCAGTAATTATTGCATTTGTTTCTTTAGCAGATTTTAAAACTAGTTTTTCATCTAGTGGTTTTATAGTGTGCATATCTATTACTCTTGCAGATATTTTTTTTTCTTTAAGCAGTTTTTTTGCTTCAAGTGCTGGTTCAACCATTGTACCTGTTGCAATAAATGTTATATCAGTTCCATCTTCGACTACTATTCCTTTTCCGATTTTTAGTTCTTCTAAATCTTTTTCTGAGTATATCACTGGTGCATCTGCTCTTCCCACTCTTGCATACATTGGCCCTTTGGTTTCAGCCATTAGATGAACGATTTTTTTTGTTTGAGGTGCATCACTTGGTGCAAGTACTGTCATATAAGGTAGTGCTCTCATAAGTGCCAAATCCTCTATCATTTGATGACTTGCCCCGTCTTCTCCTACACTTATGCCACCATGTGTTGCAAAGATTTTTACATTTGCCTTTGAGTATGCCACGTCCATTCTGATTTGATCATATACTCGTCCTGTTGCAAATACTGCAAATGTACTTGCAAAAGGTATTTTTCCGCAGCTTGCAAAACCTGCTGCTGTAGAAATCATATTTGCTTCTGCAATTCCCATTTCAAAAAAACGCTGTGGATATTTTTTTGCAAACATAATAGTTTTTGTAGATTTTGATAAATCGGCATCAAGAACTACTAAATTTTTGTGTTTTTCACCAAGCTCTATAAGTGCTTCTCCATATGCGTTTCTTGGGTTAAACATTAATCTACTGCTCATGCTAGTTGTGCCTCCAGTTTTTTCTCAAGCATTGTAAGTTCTTCTATTGCAAGGTTTCTTTCCATCTCGTTTGGTGGTACTCCATGGAAGTCTACGTTGTTTTCCATGAAGCTTACTCCTTTTCCTTTTGTAGTGTTTAGTATAATTATTGTTGGTTTGTTTTTGTTTTCATTTGATTGTTTTAATGCTTCTAATATTTTTTCAATGTTATGTCCATCTACTTCAATTGTATGCCAGCCAAAACTGCTCCATCTTTCATTTATAGATTCAAGTTTTAACACGTCTTCTGTGTTTCCATCTATTTGCAGGTAGTTTCTATCAATCATCGCTGTTAGATTATCAAGTTTATAGTGTGATGCAACTGCTGCTGCTTCCCAGACTTGTCCTTCTGCAGTTTCTCCATCTCCCATCATGCAGTATACGTTGTAATCTTTTTCATCTAGTTTTCCTGCAAGGGCTACACCGTTTGAAAATGAAAGTCCATGGCCAAGTGATCCTGTTGATGCTTCTACCCCAGGTATGTATGTACATACTGGGTGTCCCTGAAGCATGCAGTTTATTTTCCTTAGTTTTTCTAATTCTTTTACATTAAAATAACTGCTTTCTGCAAGTGTAGCATATAATGCTGGTGCGGCGTGGCCTTTACTTAGTATAAATCGGTCTCTGTTTGGATCTTTTGGTTTTTTAGGATTATGATTCATATGTGAAAAATAAAGTGCTACTATTGCATCTACTGCCGATAGGCTTCCACCAGGATGACCAGATCTTGCGCAGTATAGCATTTCTATTACGTGTTTTCTAATTTTAACCGCGGTTATTTCTAGTTTAAGTAGTTCTTTTTTTGAAAGTTTCTTCATTTGTTTTTACTCCCCGCATAATTAAGATGAATCAACAGTTTTTCCCGAATGTTTTTAATGGGTAAATACTTTTTGAAAATATTTCAATGAGCCTTTATTTTTTATTTTTTGATTTTATGTTTTCTTGATATTTCATATAAATCAGTGTATATCTCAGGTCTTACATCTCTAATTACTGGTCTGTTTGCTCGTGCTTTTTCAAGATCTTTTAAATTTATTTCACAGGTTACTACGCTTTCTTTAAAGTATGGTGCTTTAACAAGCTGGTTTGCCAGCGGGTCGTATACTTGTGATCCTCCCCAGAATACTAGATTTTCTTGTGTTCCTACAATGTTTGCATAAACGATGAAGACTGTGTTTTCTATTGCTCGTGCAGGTATTAATGTTTCAAAATATTTACGTGTTGTAGAAGGTGATGCAGATACACATATTATTATGTCACATCCCATAAGAGCATATGCTTTGCACAGTTCAGGAAAGAATATATCATAGCAGATAATAAGTCCTATTTTTCCAAATTTTGTATCTGATACTGTTAGGTTTTCTCCTTCATCAAAAAATATTTTTTCTTCAAATGGTCCAAATGTCGGTAAAAACCATTTATTGTAAATATCGGCTTTTCCATTTGGATGGACAAGTATCGCAGAGTTGTAAATAAGTCCTTTAACTTTTTCATCTCTTGTCGGTAGTCCTGCAACTATATATGCGTTGTTTTCTATTGCAAGTTTTTTTATTTGTTTTATAATTTTTCCATCTTTTGTTTCTGCAAAGTCTCTAAGTTCATCTTTTAGTGGATACCCTGTTATATTCATTTCCCCAAAAACATACATGTCTGCTTTTGTTTTTTTAATGTATTTTTCTATTTGTTCTAAGTTTGATTTTGTATCTGCAATTTTTGGTCTCATTGAAATTAGTGCAAGTTTCATAATATTTTACATCCTTTAAAGCTTGAAATATCTAATGTTTTTTAAAATGTTGTTATAGAAAAAAAAGTTAGTTGTTTTTTAGTATGTTTAAAAAAAGTATTTTCATTTCATCTGTTGCATTGTTTCCTTGTGTGTCATAGGCTACAACTTTTATTTTCTGAAAGCCTAATGACCTTTTATTTAGCATGTATTCATATGGTTTTTCATCTAGGGTGGCTATCAGTTTGTTATTGTAATAAAATTCTACTTTTTCAATCGGGTGTAGTCCTTCGTTTACTTCTGCGTATATGTTTGTTTTGTCAATTATTATTGGTGTTTTGTATCTATATGTTTTTTGTGAATTATCATTGTAAAATATTTTTCCAAATCTTGGGTTTGCAATATAGATTTGTGGTTGTTCTATATCAATATCCGCAAGTATTGCCATTGTTGCGGCAATGTGTCTTGTTGTGTTTACAAGATAGCTGAAGTTTACATTGCTTATGTTATCTTGAGGTGTGTGCATATATGGATCCCATTCGCCTTGCCATACTGCGACTGATTCATATCCTAGTTGAATAAATTCAAAATAGTCACTTCCACCACTTTTTGCATCTCTATCCATGTCCCATTTTGTGATATTAAAATTAAAGCCGTAATCATTTGTCATATCTTTCATTATATCTGCAATCCATCCTGCATCTTCAGTGACTGACAGTCTAATTTTTCTGCCTGTTTCTGCAGATGTTGCTTTTCCTATCATATCTGCATTAAATTCGACAAGTACGGGTGTTTGTTTTTCATATAGTTCTTTTACGTATGCATGACTTCCGCGTAGACCTATTTCTTCTCCTGAAAAAGTTACAAATTCCATTGTTCTTTTAAAATCGTATTGGCTTAGTACGTAGGCTGCAGCAAGTACACCTACTGTTCCTGATCCGTCGTCTACTGCGCCAACTGTTTCTTTTACTGTGTCGTAGTGTGCATTAAAAATTATTATTTCATCAGAAGCAGGGTCTGTTCCAATATGTGTCCCTATAACATTTTGTGATTTGAAAAAACTAGGATGCCATCGGTTTCCCAAAGAGCTCCAATCTTGGTATCTTGTTTGGAGTCCCATGTTTTCGAATTGTTCATATATGTAACTTGCTGCTTTTTCACAGCCGTATGTTCCTGTGTATCTGCATCCTATTTCAAATACTAGATATTCCATGAATTCTCTTACAAGTGATTCATTTATTTTTTCTATTATTTCTTGTATTTTTGGATTTGTTATTTTTGTTTCTAGGTTTGTTTCTTTGATATTTTGTTTTTTTTGTATGCTTGTATTTGCGGTTAGTAGTGGGCTGATAATTAGTATAATTAATATTAGAAATGATAGTATTTTTAATGTAATTTTTTTCATTAATTACCCCCGTTATATAATATATATTAGGTGATTAACGCTTATTAATTTTTGGATATTTTAATATTAATGCTAAGAAAATTAGAAGAGGTACCTCTCATTTCTTTATTTTAAAGAATGATGAGAGACGGGAATTTGGGATGCGGAGGCACCTCTTTGTTTTTTTAGGAGGAATGTGGTGGAGAGGATGTTAGGATGTATGTGATTTTTAAAAAAGTTTAGTGCAGACAAGTTTTTAGGATGTGGATTGGGATGCACTTTTTTTCTTGTCTGGCACTTTTCTCCCCCATTTGTTTTGAGTGTAATTGTTTTGTATGTAGGTTTCATCTTTTTGTTGGAAGACTTGTTTTGTGTTTTTTTGATGAAACCTTTCATTTCCTCACCTTTGCAATGCAATACTGCACTGCAATACCCAATATGTTATATTTAGTATTTAAATATTTCGCTCTTTGCATGGCAATAGTGCAAGTTAATAGAGAAATGCATAAATATAAAAGAAACGATACACAAACAAATGGATGGGTACGAGCAGGAAATCGAACAAATAAAACAGATCCTTAGAGAAAATTCCAAAGGAATGACTGTTACAGACATTGCAAGAAAAATTAAAATCAACCGCAACTCTGTTGCAAAATATCTAGATATAATGAGAATATCAGGTCACGTTGAAATGATAACATTTGGACCTGCAAAAGTTTTTTTCCCATCACGCAGGGTCCCAATTAATGACCTGTTAAACTATACATCTGATTTTATCTTAGTATTTGACCATGATTTAAGAATAACAATGATTAATGATTCCTTTCTAAATTTTATAAACACATCCCGAGAAAATATAATTGGACAGTTTATACATGAATTATTAAAAGAGATACTAGAGGATATTTCCCAGATTCTTGTAGGTATAAAAGAATCTTTAGAAGGTAAAAAATTCAAACAGGAAATTGATTTTGAGAGGCAGGGAGACACTTATTTTTTTATAATAAAAATTGTTCCAACTACATTTGATGACGGTCGAATTGGTGGAACTTTTATAATTAAAAACAACACAGATAATAAAATTGCAGAAAATGCTCTTATTGAAAGTGAACAGAATTTTAAAAATCTTTTAAAGAAAATAAAAAAGTAATATTTTATCTTAATGTGTTATTTATAAGTAGATAAAAGATAAATCGTTAATGTTATCATAAATGTAGTAAGAACAATAAGAGTTAATACAGCATTTGTTTTCAAATCAAATATCGCCATCCATTCTAAAATCGATATAAGGATATAGGATAAAACTAACATTACTACTAATAAAAGTAGTATTATTCCAAGTATCTTCAAAGGCTCAGCATAGTTTAAAGCCCACTGTATAATTATCCACATTGACGCAAAAAAAGCAAGAAGCCCTATCATTATTTGTGATTTTGTTCTATTCTCCATGAGAGATTGTCAGGTATTATGTATTATTTATATTTTTTTAAAAGGTCATAAAAAGTAGTTGTATATTTTGAATTTAGATATGTCTAAAAGTTTTACATTTAAGAATTTAACAATTGAACTGCATCCTGAGGTTTATGAGCCAGCCGAGGATACATTTCTGCTTGCCGATTCCTTGGATGTATCTGAGGATGAATCTGTATTTGAAATTGGTTGCGGCTCTGGTTTAATAGCACTTTATTGCGCAAGCCTTGGTGCAAATGTTATATGTTGCGATATCAATCCCTTTGCAGTGGAACTTGTCAAGAAAAATTTTTTGGTAAATAAAGATAAACTTCAGGGTAGTTTTGATGTCCGCATAGGTGATCTTTTCTCGGTTTTAAACAATTTGGATTCTTTTGATATAATTGTTTTTAACCCTCCTTATCTGCCTACCGCTAAAGAAGAATTAGTAGGTGGCGCTGGTTGGTTTGATAAAGCAGTTAATGGTGGTTTTGATGGTCTTGAAATTATAAAGCGTTTTATTAATTCTGTATCAGTTTTTTTAAAAAAAAATGGTAGAGTTTATTTTGTTTTCAGTAGCCTTTCGGATAGAGAAAAACTTGAAGTTATAATTAAAAAAAATAATTTTATTTTTGAAATTGTAAATAGTTGCAATTTCAATGATGAAACAATTGATATTTATTGTTTGAAAAAATAGTTAAAACTCAATTTTTTCATTAAAAATATTTTTTGTTATAAATTTTTCAACTGTTTTTATGTCTGAATCCAAATATACTGCACCTATTAATGCTTCTAGTGTGTTTGCAAGATTTGTTAAGTTTTTATCTCCGTTTTGTAGTTTTTCTCCTTTTCCAAGCAGTAGGTATTTGCCTAGCTCTAGTTGTTTTGCTTTTTCTGCTAAAAAAAGATTGTTTACAAGAGTTGAACGCCTTCGGGTAAGCTCCCCTTCTGAAAAATATTTATTTGCCTGATATAGTTTTTCTGCAACTATAAAACCAAGGATGCTGTCTCCTAAAAATTCTAATCTTTCGTTATATTCTATTGCTGTTTTTGCTTCAAAAGCATATGTTTTATGTGTCAATGCTTTTTCTAAAAGCTCAGGGTTTTTGAATTTGTAGTTTATCTTTTTTTGTAGTTCTTCAAAGTTTTCTTTCATCTTATACCTATATTGTGTTGCTCTAATTTTAATTTATCATTTTTTTTGACTAGAATTATTATATATACAAAAGATATATTGTATAGTAAGGTAAAGTTATGAAAACAAGAAAAGAAGTTGAAAAAATATTAAAAAAACATAAATCTTTTCTTAAGAAAAATTTCAAGGTTGAAGAAATTGGTATATTTGGCTCATATGCAAGAAATGAGCAGTCAAAAGATAGCGATATTGATATTCTTGTTAAATTTTCAGATGTTGTAGGTTGGGAATTTGTTGATCTTAAGGAGTATCTTGAACGGATATTAGATTTAAAAGTTGATTTAGTAACAATAAAAGCATTAAAACCGCAATTACGAGAGTCTATTTTTAAAGAGGTTGTTTACTCTTGAAAAGATCATATAAAGTATTTTTAGAGGATATACTTGAATCAATTGATAGAAACTCTTCCTAAAACTAAACCTTTTATTGTTGAAATGTCTAAGAATTTAGAGTAAATTTTATTCTATAAACGGCATTATTTTTTTTACAATTTCTTCTTCGTCTAGTATCTTTTCTAATTCAGAATTACTTTTAAAAGGCCTATTTGCAAGTATTCTAATCGCTCGTTTTTTTCCAATTCCCGGTATTGCTTCTATAGTTTGTCGTTGTGCATCATTTAGGTTTATTGGATAAGGTATTGCAGTAATACTTCTGTATCCATAGTCTACAATTTTTACGTCCATGAATTGGCCTAATGTGTATACTCCAGGTATTCCTACTAGTAAGGGGTAGCTTCCTAGTTGTCTGCCAAATGTTAGTTTTCCATCGTGTTTTTCGGTATATATGTTTTTTACAATTGTTGCTTGTGGTAGTATTTTTTCAAGCATTGGTCTTTCTATTGTTTCTTTTACTTGGTTTTTAAATTTTTTAAATAGGTTTTTGTGTTTGTTTACAAGTTTGTTACCTGTTTGATACATTTTTGTGTTTGGTATTGGTATTATTTGTCTAAGATTTATTCTTCTAAGTAGCAGGTTTTCATTAAGGATTTGTTTTAAAAATTCATAGTTTAGCTCAAATGTGTTTTTTGTTTCTCCTTTTAGGCCAAATACAAAGTTAAGCCCGGGTAGTAGTTCTGGCATTCCATTATTACCGCGTTTTGCACCTACTTTGTTTATTATTTTTATTGCTTTTAGTGATTCTTCAGGTGTTGCTTTTAAGTTATTATTTTTTATGACTGTTGGATCTGCGCTTTCTACACCCATAGCGGCAACATCGCCGGGCGTGTGATATTTTATTATTGTTTTTGCAATTTCTTCTGACTCTTTTGGATAGCGTGCTATTACTCCAGGGTTTGCATTGTCGATATGTAGTGTTAAAAGATCTGGTGCAACTTTTCTTATCTTTGAAAATAGTTCTTCTAATGCCTCAGGATTTGGTCGGGGGAACTCTTTTTTTCCTGCATCACGGCTTTGGTATGAAAAAATACAAGGTTGATTTCCAAGCCTTATATGTCGTATTCCATGCTGGTATAGTTTTTGTATTTCTTGGGCGATATCATTTATTGGTCTGAAATCGGGTAGGCCCTTACCAGGTTCACTGCAGAAGCTACAGCCGCCGACAATGGTTCTCGGGCATCCTCTATATGTTTCTATTTCTGCGATAATATAATCTGGATAAAATGGATGCTGTGTTACAATTTTGCTTCCAAGGTTTGCGTATTCTTTTACTTTGTGTGCATTTTTTCTTTTTTCATTTATGTTTAAATCTTTTGACTTTAGATTTGCATCTAGATAGTTTTTTATTACTATTTCTGGGTCGCCTGTAATTATTAAATCAAATATGTCTTTTAGTAAAGCTGAATCATATGTTTTTTGTCCGCCTTGCATGCCAAAACCGTGTTTTGCCGCAGGTCCTGTAAGTATTTTTTTTACAGGTGTATTTTCTAAAAATTTTTTTAGTTCATTTGGGCTTGCCGGGTATCCTGAAAGATATCTTCCAGGAACAGATGTTCCCGCAATTACTATTATTAAATTGTTCTTTGATAAAAAACTAAGATCGCTTTTTTGTCTTATTTGATCGATTGTATAATATGAAACTAGGTTTTTTTTGTCGTGTTTTAAAATCGCACCTGTAATGTATCTAGGATATGGACTAATATATGGTGGAACCCCTAGGCACGTCGGCTCGTCGATGTATCCGTCTATTATTGCTATTTTTCTCATGTTATACGTATTTCTCTGAAGATATAAGTTATATTTCTATTTTTTTAGCGAAGAAGTTAAAACATTGATTTTCATATTATTTATTGGGTTATTAATGGAATTTAATTATACAAATGAGTACATTGAACTTAGAAATAAAGAACTTACTAAGTTAGATACATTTGTAAAAAACTTTGTTTCAATTCTTGAAAAAAATATGAATTACGTAATAATAAGTGGATACGTTGCTATATTGTTTGGACGAAGTCGTAACTCAGAAGATATTGATGTATTTATAAAAAAAACCGATTATGATGATTTTAAAGTATTTTGGGATAACATAAACAAAAAATATGAATGCATTAACACAAAGAATCCAAAAAAAGCATTTGAAGAATATTTATCGGACAATATCCCAATTCGTTTCGCTAGAAAAAATGAATTTATACCAAATTTTGAAATTAAATTTCCAAAATCTGAACTTGACAGATGGACATTATATGAAAAAAGAAAGGTTTTGATAAATGATTACAAACTTTTTATTTCACCTATAGAATTAGAAATTCCATACAAACTTTATTTGGGTAGCGATAAAGATATTGAAGATGCAAGATTTTTGTATAAATTTTTTAAGGATCATATTGATAATAGCTTATTGATGGAATTTAACCAAAAGCTTAAAACAAATGAACTGTTTGATAGGTTTATAAAATGAAAACTCCAAATATTGATTTAAAAGAATTAGAAAAACAAAAAAAAGATAATTTTCAACAACGCCTTGAATTTATTGACAAATATGTTGATTGGCTTAAGAAAAAAAGTAATAAAGAGTGTAGTAAACAACAAAAGAAATTGATTGACTAAAAAATATTTAAATCGATTTTTTATTATGTAAAAATAGGAAAAGATTATAGGCTTAGTGGCTATTTTTTCTTTGAAGAGGGGTTCTTTGAAGGGGTTATTAGATACGGATGTGTTTGAAAAAGTAGGTATTAAAGTTAAAAGTAGATAGTATGACCCGAGTTCTGAACAAAAATATAAATTAAAAAATGAGGTAGTATGACCCGTATACCGAACAAGAATTATGAGGCGTATGACTCGAGTTCTGAACAAGGGTCATGCCCCGCATACCGAACTTAGGTTTAAATATAATGAGAATTTATGCCCTGAGGATTGAACGGAGTTGAGTGAGGGTTTTTTCTTCTGTTGTGTGCCCTGAAGATTGGACGGGGTTGGGGTGGAGTAAGCATTTCTTATAAAAACTGTTTTATACTTAATAACTGTTTAATATATTACACTTAGAGGTGGGATGATATATGGGTGACCCTATTTCAATTGTATTAGATGACCTTCTGAAACTAGATGATATTCTTGCATGTATGGTTGCAAGGCAAAACATGATTAGTGTGATGCCTTCTGATGGAACAGATGGCTTTAGCTCAGAAATTAATCAGATATGGGATATATTGCATCGTGCGATGGATGATGTGTTTAATGTTATACGTGATTATTCACAAGCAGGACTGTCTGAAATGGAGTTCAGACTTCAAGACTACGAAGTACTATTCTACGTTTTCCATGAGACAGACAACGCCCTAGTGGCAATAATACCCGCTCTTTCAAACAAGGGCCTCATTGAAGTTGAAATGGAGAACTCCCGCAGGGAAATTCAAAATATATTAAACAAACAAGAACAAGAAAGATTAGCAGTTGCATAAATTGTAAGAATTGAGAAAATGGAAAAAAATATAGATGCAGCAGTTGGAATGACTCGTAAATGGGATGCACGAGAAGCCGGTAGAGAAGTAGCTAGAGATACGATTCAACAACTCAGTGCACCGCCAAGTTTCTTTATTTTATTCTCAACTATTCATTATAAAGATAATGGTGGTTTTGAAGAATTTTTAAAAGGAGTTTGGGATGTTTTACCTGAAGGAACACCATTGATTGGTGGTACTGTTGCAGGTTTTATGAATCAATTTGGTTGTTTCACTAGAGGTGCTACTAGTCTTGCAGTTTATTCAGAAGGTATGGATGTTGAAATTGGATTGGGGCATAATACTAAGAGAAATCCCAAAAAAGCTGTTGATGAGTGTTTATCAAATTTTAAAAAACTAGATGATAATAACAATCAGTTTATTTTTGAGATTGTATCAGGTGCTGAAATCCCTAATTTTCCACGAATTGGTAGACAAAGTGTGATTAAATCAAAAAGTGCTGGTGAAACATCAATCAAATTGTTGCCTTTGATTTCGCGTCTGAATATGGGTGCAGATAGAGCAGATGAGATTCTTGACAACATCGTTGATCTTTTTAAAAGTTCAAAACTAATTGGTATGACTTGTATGGATGATAGAAAGTTTATACACAATTATCAATTTTTTGATAAAGAAGTTCTTGAAAATGCTCTTTGTCTTATGAAATTAAATTGTAATATGAAATGTGATCTAAATACATCATTTGGCCTTGTTGAAAAACAAGAGGATACGTTTGATTTTGAATTAAACCCAGATATGAGACTTGTACAAAAAATAAATGGTAAAAAAGCAACTGAAGAACTTTTTAACATAGTTGGTATAGATAAAGATAACGTAAGGATGCTTGATAAATTTTATTCTCAATCTTTTTATTATCCATTTGGATGTTACAGTAATGATTTTATTCATGCCTGTATTGTTTCAGGAATTCTTGGTGAAAAGATTTATTTTGCAAATCAGGCAGATCAAGCAAAGTTAAAGCTTTTCCAGTTAACTGGCAAACAGATTTTAAAAAGTACAGAAGAATTATTTAGTTCTTTTAGCAATGATCTTAATTTGAATCTTATGATTATGTGCGAAACATATATTGAAACACTCGGTGGTCAAATATACAAAATATATGATATGATTAAAAATAAGGTTAACAACCCATTTTTAGTATTATTTGTAGGCGGTGAAAGTGTTTCTTATGGTGATGGTGTTCCACATTATCTTTATGAAAGTTTGAATAGTTTAACAGTTAAAAATTAGTTTTTGTTATAATGCTTCAAATAATGATTTTATTACTTTGAAACTTATTTTTGTTATATTATATGGATTTTTAGCAAAAAGCAGGGCTGTTATTTTTAATGTATCTATTGGTCTTTGACTTATTCCATCAAGGCCTATTTTATTATTTATTTCATCAAGGTTTCTTATTATAAATTCTATATCTTTTTGACTGGTTTTTTCAAGTGTGTTTCTAGCAACTTTTGAAAGATAATAATCCTGCAATAGTTTATTTTTCAAAAGTATGTCGTATTGTTCTAGTTTTTCTCCATTTTCCAGATGATTTATTATCGTTTTTATGGCTATGTCTCCAGATATCAACGCCTGCCTAACACCATATAAAAACGTTGGATCTGCAACTCTAGCTGCATCACCTACTAGTATAATGTTATCATATACTCGTTTGTTTATATTTGATATAATTCCTTTTCCCCATATGTTTGTTCCTTTTCTTTTTCCAATGATTTCATTTATCTGAGGATCAGATTTTTTTATTTTATCAAGATATTTTTCATTAGGTTTGTTTTTACAGCCTAGAACTATAGTTCCAAGAGTTGAGGTTCTACTTATATAAACATACCCTCCTGGTATTTGATTTTGTTCAAAAAAAACATGTGTTTGTCCAACAGGTAGATCTAGATCATTATACGACTGTCCATATCCTTCAATGATTTTGAATTTTTCATTTGGGGCACAATATTTTGTTATTATCGAATCTACGCCATCTGTACCAACTATAATCTTTGAATTTATCTCTTTATTGTTTAATGATATTTTTTTGTTTTTTATTTTTGTTTTTGCAGAAAAAACTGTTTCAAGTCCAGCATTTAATGCTTGTTTAAATAATTGTTTTTCTAATGATTTTTCATTATCGCCTCGTAAAAAAAACAATTCCTTGATTTTTGATTTGAACTCAAAAGTGTGTTCTCCGGCATGCCAAAAAGATGTATTTGAAGTAATTTCTGGCTTTATATTATGTTCTTTTAGAATGTTTTGCAGGTCGATATCTTCAGTTATATCTATTTTTTGAGGATAGTTGCCTATTGTTCTTTGTTTTTCCAATAAAAGAGTTTCGTATCCAGCTTTTTGCAGCCCTAATGCTGTTAAACATCCTGAGATTCCTCCTCCTATGATAATAACATCATATGTTTTTTGGATATTTTACAGCCTCCTTATTTGATGCCATATTGATAATAGAATCAAGTAAGAGGCTTCTGTTAACAATGTTTTTGATTGATTTATTTTTCCTTCTTTCCAGGATGTTATTTTTTGCATTATTTCATCTTTTTCTTCTGTTTTCATTAATTTTTTAAGCGTTTTTATAGAATAAATATTGGAAAACAGTATCATATAGAGTAAATCCTTGTTTTTAAGCTCTTGTATCTCTAGAAGCATATCTGTTACAATATCGGAGCTTTTAAACATTGGTCCAATTTTTTTGTATACATTTTTTTTGTATTTGTATAAATTTTCAATGTTTTGCTTGTTTTTTGCTGATATTTTACCTGCAATATCTCCACATATGATGGCTGGTAGGTTTCCTTCTATAAATGGTTTGAAGTTTTGATTTGCAACATCGCCGACTAATAATGTGTTTCCATAAATCCATTCATTCGTTGTATATTTTACAGGAGCATATCCGCTTTTTTCAGAGACTATTTTTGCATTTTTAATTTGTTTATTAACAATTGGTGTTTCTATAAAATTTTTATAAAGTGTTTCTATGTTGTTTTTTTCATCATATACTTTTCCAATGCCAATATTTGCTCTGTTTTTTGTCATTGGGAAAATATAAGCATATGCATTTGGTGCAAATTCTCCTAGAAATAGTTGGTCATGATTTGGATATGTTAAATTTATATTTTTAATTTCGTAACTTTTGACTTCTCCAAGATCTTGTTTAGATTCTTTCCTTATTCTTAATAACTCAACAACTGTTGAGTTTACCCCATCTGCGGCTATTACTATTTTTGGTTCAATTTCTATTTTTTTATTATTTGATTTAACAATTGCTTTTTTAACAACAAGTTCATCGTTGTATTCTAAATCTGTTAATTTTGAATTTAGTTTAATTTCTGCTCCTTTGTTTTTTGCAAGTGTTGCAAGCCACTGATCCCATTTTGTCCTGTTAATAGTATAACCAGACCATATCCCGCCGTTACGCTCGATTAAATTATCATCTGCCCAAAAAGTCATTCCTTTGATTTCCCATAAGAGTTGTTCTTTTGGAATTTTAAAGGGTAAAAAAGGAATTAGGTATTTTCCTATTCCTTCTGCGCATTGGACTGGAACACCTATAGCTTCATGTTCCTCAACAAGAATCGTCTTTGCTCCTTCTTTTGCAGCTGCTCTAGCAGCACTACTTCCTGCTGGTCCACCACCGACTACCAACACATCACATTCTATTGTCATAAGTTAAAAAAAGATATGGTAATATGTTTTATTTAAATATGTATCCAACTGTTCCAATGATTTTATTCATTGTTGTTGCATCTATCATTTTTTCTTTTGTTTGACTGTAAGCATTGACTGCTAGATAGGCATAATCAAAGAGTATCATGGCTAGTAAGAAATATATTGGCACCATGTTTAGTATTACTAAGAATATTATTGTTGTTTTCATTATCCATCTGTGTCCAAGAAAATATTTTCCGAAGATATGCACTGGATTATTTGGATTCAAGCTGTTTTTTTTATTATCTATAAAATCATTGCCGATTTCATCAAGTATCGCTGCTGCTGAAAGAAGTATTAACGGTATTATTAAAAATTGCATTCCGGCAAGTATTGCAATTGTTAAAACTGTTATAAATCCTATTATGAATGCATAATTGTCAACCTTTCCTTTTATTAATACTCCGGCTAGAACTGCTAGAAGTATTGTAGCTGATATAGGATCAATTATCATTGCATAGGCTCCAAGAATGCCTAGAAACGGTGCAAGAGTTAATGCTATTATTTTATTGAATGTTTTTTCATCAAAGGCATCATCAATGTATTTAATGCCAGCTCCTAGTATAGAATAGGCAATTAAGAAAAAATACATATTATTTCATACCTCCTATACATTTTATCTCTGGAGCTATTTTTTCTTCCTCCCTTAATTTTGATGTTTTTTCAGCTTTTTTGTGACAGAAAATGTTTGAATAAATACCTTTTTCGCATATAGTTATGCAATTGGATATGCAACCATCCATCAGCATTCTTTCATTTTCTAGGCCATTTGTTCCCTTCATCTTTTTTTGCCTCAAGAATAGTAATTTGTTATAAAGACATAAAGCCCCATATCTAAAAAATCCTACAAAATTCTAAAATACCTAGTTTTTGATTACGATTGTAGGAATAATTAATAAAAATCAGTTTTTTTACAGATTATTTATATATTCCCTGATTTCCTCGATATCTTCAGTCTTTTTATCTGGCTCTTTATTATAATATTTTTGATAGCTGATTGGCAGTGATAGGTACCATTCGTTTTCTTTATAAAGAATTCCTGCTTCTACAAAACTATTTAGCATATCATTTAGTTCAGACAAACTAATATTTTCAAATTTGTTTTGCAACTCTGTTTTTGATATAACATTACTACATGCTAAAAACACTTTTCTTTCATCACTGTTGAGCATGTAAATCATTGCGTTATCACTATGTCTTTTATCATATATTTTTATAAAATTGCCACCGTCTTTGAAATAAAAGACTAGTTCTTCAAGCTCGGTATTTCGTTTTACGCTCAACGTTTTTTGCTCTTCATATGTATTTTTCCAATTTGATACTAGTTTTTTCCAAGGGTTTTCGGCTATTTCATTTTTTCTTTTAAAATCAAACACAAAATTAAATTTTTTATCTATAATTTCTTGAGGAAACATAATTTTGTCAACTGTTGTATTTTCTATTTTATCTATGTTATATAAAATAGGGTTGCAATGAATCGGACTTTCGTAAACTAACCTAAATTGGCAGAGATTCGGTGGCTCAAGATATTTTTTGAACAATTCAATATTAATTTTTGTTTCATCAAAATCAATTTTTTCTTCATTTGGATAGCCCACTATTAAATTATAGCTGTTTTTTATGTTGTTTTCTTTACAAAATTTTAATGCTGCAATATTATCTATTATTCTTGTGCCTTTATTCATTTTTTTAAGATAATTCGAACTAAAGGATTCTATACCGGTTTGAATATTTTTAAAACCTGCTTTTTTGAGTAGATTATAATCATCACTTTTTAGGTGATCTGCTCTTGCTTCTGCAAAAAACGTGAGATCTTTTTTAAGTTGTATAATTTTTTTACATAATATTTTATGATCTTTTACAGGTAGTGTATTGCCAATTATTTGAAAATTTAACATTTTATATTTATTTGATAAAAAATCTATTTCTTTAACTATTTTTTCAACATTTTTTTCACGATATCTTTTATGTTGAAGGTTTAAATTACAAAAACTACATTTATTCCACCAACAGCCTCTTGATATTTCAATTGGTAGTTTTCCAGCATAAGAAAAGAATTGCTGTATATCTGGAGAAACATCTTTTAATTCAACATAATATGAATCAAACGATGGTATCGGTAAATCATTAATATTTGTGGTGTTGTTGATACCATTTGATATTATTTTGCCATTTTTGCGATATATAAGACCTGGTATTTGTCTTAAGTTTTCAGATTGAGTTGAAATATTATAAAGCGGCTCTTCACCATCACCAGATACGATATAGTCAATAAAGTCAAAGGTTTGAAGAGCTCTTTCGCCAATTAAACCGGTGGTTCTGCTACCTCCAAGAATTATTATTTTTTCAGGGTTTGTCTCTTTTATTTTTTTTGCAAATGAAAGTGATGGTAAAAATTGTCCATAATTTAAGCTAAAACCTATTATGTCAAATTCTTGCCAATTTATATTTTCAAAAAACCAGTTGTAAAAAACATCTGTTTTTTCTAAGTATTCTTGAAAACTAAGTTTTTCATGACTTTTATGAAAATATTCTTTAAATTTTTCTTTGTTCTTTTTAAAGTGTTCTAGGAAAAGATATTTTGAATAAATAATCTGAGCGGTATATGAGTCATTTGGAGGATAAATCAAGTTAAAATAGTTTGTAAGACCATATATTTCTGCAGCTTTAAGGTAGAGATGTAATGTTTTTATTTTTATGTTTCTTTCTTTTAGATATGATTCTAATATTGCAAGTTGTATAGATGGTATATCAACCCCCGCAAATGGCATAGAGATTAGTAAAACTTTTTTGTTTTCCGTGTGCATCCTATTATTTAAAAATACTTTGTTTACTTATATATTTAACTAAAGTTTTTATTCTTAAAATACAAACAATAAAATAACCCAAAGAAAATTACAAGCTATAGATAATATGACTAAAATTGATCTTAAAGATAGAAAAATACTATATGAGCTTGATTTAAATTGTAGACAATCAAATACTCAAATAGGTAAAAAAGTAGGGTTGAAAAAAGATGTAGTAGCTTATAGAATTAAAAGAATGCAGGATGAAGGAATTATTAAGAATTTTTGGACAGCAATCAATACCTTTAAGTTAGGATATCATGTTTATAGAATTTATATTAATTTCCAATATGTTAGCTCAGATATTAAAAATAAAATAATTCAACATTTTGTTGAATATAAAAATGTTTGGGCTGTAATTTCACTAAAAGCAGAAATAGATTTTGATGTTGTTGTGTGGGTTAAGGATGTCTATGAATTTTATCAGTTCTGGAGTAAAACTCTTGACAAATACCAAGATTATTTCGCAAAATATGTTATTTCAATATTTGTTGAGGCTTTTAATTATAAAAAATCATATCTTTTGGAAGAATGTAAGGAATCTAATCGATTAATGTACCGAACTGCTTGTATGACTAAAACAATTGAAATTGACTTGATTGATTATGATTTAATAAACGAAATTGCAATAAATGCAAGAATTCCTCTTATTGATCTGGCAGAAAAATTAAAGTGTTCTTCACAGACAGTTGCTTATCGTATAAAAAATCTAATTAAAAATGGTGTTATTAATGCATTTCGAGTAAATGTTGATATATCTAAGTTAGGACTTCAACATTACAAACTTGAGATTTACTTAAGGAACTATGGTTCAAGAAGAGCAATTTGGGATTATTTAAAAGAAAAAGCTTATTGTGATACATTAAATGTGGCGGTTGGTTGGTGTGATTTGGAATTTGAGATTATAACTGAAAATGTCGATAAGTTAGGTCAGATTATGGATGAGGTAAATGCTAAGTTTCCTAACGTAATTAAAAAACAAAACTTTTGGATATTCGAAAAAATTCATAAAGAACGTTGGTTACCAGAGATATAGCAACGAATAATTAAACAAATATACTTAATTTAGCATCATTTATTTTTACAACTTTAGATGCTAGGTTATAAACTTAATAATTGAGGACATATTCCATATGAAATAGTGCCCAAAGAGATAATAGCTCCTATGACCATTATTTTTTCCATATTTTCTCTCACCATCCATTGTCATATATTGACATGTTATATTCTGTCAAGTTTTGGTATTTAAACGTTTCTAGTTAGAATGTCAAAATGATAAAAAGACAAGCTTATATAGCAAAACTTTTGCTGTATAACCAGAAAAACCAATACTATAACATAAAAATACTTTGTAAAATGTAGAAAGAATATGACCTAAAAATATTATTTAGACGTAAGCAAGAAGCATAATGAACGCCAAAATATCTACATTATAATATTACAATATATATTTTTGAATTTTTATTAATACTTTCAATTTCCCCTCTTTACGTATATAATGGAGTTTTTTCAATATGTTTTTGATAAATATGCAAAATATAAACAAAAACCTTAAATATCATAGTTATATAAATATATATAATAGGTTTGTTGAAATGACAAAAAAGATTCACTACCCGCAACTAGATACAATCTTAATGGTAGAAGAAACAATCCAAAAAATGAATTATCCAAAAAAAACAGAACTATGGAAAGCTTTGCCAAAAAAAGTAATGTATCAAACATTCTGCATGATAATAGATTATCTAAAAGAATCCGGTAAAATCATGATAGACGACGACAACAAAATAATCTGGACATGGAATCCTGAGATGATAGAAAAAATTAAATCCTCAGGTGTGAAATTACGATGAATAATAAACCTATTTTTGTTGCTTTCGCAACTGCTAAACTAGAAAAAGGTTTATTTATTAAGATAGTAGCAAATCAACAAAAATATTTAGAAACTTATCTGTTAAAATATATGTCTGTAAAATAACAATTTTGTTATTTAAGAGGCGAATATTTTTTAAGCAATTTTTAATAAATACTGTATTTTTTATAGCTTTATTGAACCCCAACATAGTAAAAAATACCAGGCCGGGATAAAGATTACTTCTATGTTGTCAATATTGCGTTTTTCGAGTAAATCTCTGGTGACAATAATCGCTTTGTTTGTGTGAAATTTTTTGCAAAATTTTAGCAGTGATCTTAAGTCATCGTTAGTTATTTGTGACTTGTATTTTACTTCTATTGGTAACTTTTGATCTACGATAAAATCAACTTCATCTTTTTGTGGTGTTCTCCAAAAGGATGGTTTCTCTAATACATTTGCTATAACACTTTCAACAAGATGTCCTATGATTTCTGTGTTAATTACTTCAAAAGGATAGTCAAGTAATGCAATTACCAATGAGCTGTGAATAGTATACTGTTTTTTACTTGCCCTTATCTGTTTGGCGACACTTGCAGTATAGTTATATGAAATTTTTAATAAGAATGATTTTTCAAGTAGGTTTATATATTGTGATATGCGATTTCTGTTAACCTTAAGTATATTTGAAATATTTAATATCTCAAATAATCGTGCATTGCCATTTGCCAGTAATCTAAAAAGATCATATATAATATGTTCATCTTCTTTTGTGAGACGTGAAATATCGACTATAGATTTTTCTATAACTGATTCTTTGATGTATTTTTTGATGTAATCTTTTTCTACAAGACTTACAGTTAGTAACTCAGGAAATGCACCTTTGATAATATATTCTTTGAATAAATCATTATATTGTTCTTTCTTGCTGGCAAAATTAAGGTCATATATTCGAATAAATTCATCTGATGTTACATTATTCTCAATTTTAAAGTATCTTGTGTATTCTTTAAAGGTCAGAGTCGGCAAATGAAACGTGAGTATTCGTCCCGCCAGTGTTTCTTTGTCAAGGTTTACTTCAAGGCTAGCAGAACCAGATAGAATAATTTTTAGATTTTCTTCAGTGTCATAGCATGTTTTTATAAGATCTGCCCAGTGGGGAAGTTTCTGTATTTCATCTAAGAAAAGGTATCTACTTTTTGTTTTATCTGAGAATTCTAAGAAATAATTGATAAGATCCTCTGCGATTGTGTATTTCTGGAAGTCAATATCATCAAATGATATGTAACAGAGATTGTTTTTTGGCGCATGTAATTTTTGTATTATTTGTTTCATCAAGATTGTTTTTCCTACTCGTCTTAATCCGACTATTGCTAGTATTTGTTTATATTTTAGGTACTTGAGCAGTTCTTTTAGAAGGTCACGTTCAAACTCAGGTAGCGATGTTTTTTCGTTTTTCCACCAAGGATTCTGCTTTACAAGCAGACGTCTGTGTCTTTCATCCATAATACTTAATAGACATGCATATTTATTAACTTTATGCACAAAATTAATGCATAAAATAAAAAATATGCACAATATCAATAGAACTAAAATATCATACAGAAGACTCAGCGAATACTACAATTTATTGAAAAAATTATTATTTTAAGACAGCAGCGAATCAACAACAGGTGCAAGAAACTTGCTATAACAAAACTGCATATATTTCTTTATATCCTGTATCACATATATTGTATCTTCATCACTGAAAAATGAAAACGAAGAAAATGGATAATAACGCTCAGAGATGAAGCCTTTCTCTTGCATTTCATCTAAAAATTCAATTACCCGCGGCTCGGCAAGACCAAGGTTTGCAATAAAATTCTTTGGATCAGATCTATTAGATGAAAACCAGTAATCTACAGGTGCTGCATTTTCACCTAAAAACATAGAGCGGTATTCCTCTCCGCTACCTTTAAAATTAATAATATTTTTCTGATCCTGAGCATAAACATAAAAAAAGTAATAATACTTAAGCGAATCTTCCTGCATCCAGGATAAATCCATAGTATTTCCAAAATCTTTTTTTAAAAAACTTTCAACTTCAGGTGTACACCAATTCTCTCCATTAATGTTTTTTACAAGACCAACATCTTGTAAAATACCATAAAGCGTATCAAGTAACACAGTTATCCTTGTATCTTTAAGCAGCACTCTTTCAAACCAAAGACTTTCATCAAGACCGTATGTTTCATGAAACGGATCGATTAAACCTGATTCTTTAACTATAGGATTTTTAAACATAATCCTATTAATGATACATGAAACACCCTGCGGGGGCAAATCATTTATTTTTTCTTTAAAAATTTCTTTGTTTTCATTTATCCTTTGAAACATCACGCTGCCACAAACAGATAAACCTTCATTTGTAAGACTTAGCAGATTTTTACCTTGTAAAACTTTTGTTGATACAAGATTTTTATCAATTAGTGATAAAATATCAGAGTCAGTTTTTTCAATTTCTTCATGAGTATAATAAATATCAAGAAGTGTTTCAATTTCATCTTTACCCATGCTTTGAATTAATTTGGAAACATTTTCTTCCATTACCCACCCACCATAATATATATGATGCTCATAGGGTTTAAACTTTACCTTTTTAAAAGCAATTTTTAGTGTAATTGAAAATAAGAATCTTTAGATTAGAACAACTAAAGGTCTCCAATCAAAGTTTATCCAAGGAAGATTTTTAAAATTAATTGTGCCTTTAATAAGATAAGGTAGTATCCCTTTTGCATCAGACCAAAAATTACTGTTCCATTTATTTGCACGTGATCTGATAAAACTTGCTTGCTCTGTGTTATCAACAAAATTGTTTTTTTGTATTATACAGTTATTTGTTTCTTTTATAATTACGCCGTTAGAGTTATTTTTTATCAGATTGGAAAAAATTTCTGTTTCATCACAATGGCCGTGAAGATAAATTCCAATTTCTTTGTTATTATAAATCTCATTATCTTTTATAATAGAATATTTACTTGCTTCCATTTCAATTCCATGTAGTTTGTTATTGTAGATTTTGTTATCTGTGATTATGTTGTTTTGAACCCAGGTTGTAAAAATTCCTATATTGTTGTTTTTTATAGTGTTATTTATAATAGTGTTTTTAGTCTGAGTATATATATCAAAATCTACACAATTCAAATAAACTCCAACATCACAATCCTTTATTATACAGTTTTTAACAAGTAAATCTGATTGAAGTGTAAGTGTTCTAATACCTGAATCAAGTCTTTTTGAGCCAGAGTTTTGAATAGTAAATCCTGAGATTCTCACATTTGGTTTTTGAACATATATAACAATTCCATTGTTATTTCCATCAATAATTGTGGTTTCCGGGTTTTCACCATCTAAATTTATTGTTTTATTAATAACTAGATTTTCAGTGTATGTTCCGTTCTTAACAAACACAGTCCAACCGTCATAGGCTTTATTTATCGCTTCAGATATTGTTTTATAAGGATACTCTTCAGAGCCGTTCCAAGGACCTGCAACATTATCATCATCGACATATAGTATAGGAAATTGACCGTATACTCCTTCAAATAATATTGCCATTTCTTCAATACTTGCTTCGCCATATGCAATTCTTACCCAGCCGTCTTCACCCCAAGGGCGACCTGATCTTAAATGAGTTCCCCAACTGTTTTTAACAATCCAGTAACCGCCTGAAGCAATACTTTCATCATCTTGGTATCCCATTATGCAAACACAATGAAGACCTGAGGTATCACCCCATTTATGTTGATATACACCACTTTTGTAATATCCAAAATCTTGATAGGAATGAAGATGCGTAGGAACCGGCCCGTTATTTACAAGTGCTTCTTTTATAGCGTTGATATCTCCAGGGGGTAAATAACTCCAGTTTTTAATTTTAACAACTCGCTCCTGCCAGTTAGCACATGTTGTATTCTTGGGAAACATCTCTGCTTCATCTAAATAATTAGGATACGGCCAGCATGCTTCATCAGGAACACCATATTCTACTAAAAAATTTGTTCCATTTTCAGGGTAACTTCCCCAACCAGTATTGCCCCCGTTGCAGAAATATAAGTGTGCTTCAGAAAGATCGCAGCCAAAAGGATAACCTATCTCTTTATGAGCCATTACTTCTAGTGCTGCAACATATGCAAATGCTTCACAGCTTGAATAGGGTTGTTGTGCGCGGATAGGTGTTGTAAAATCAACTCCATCTATATCTGTCCAACTAAAATAGCTAGGTAGTTCAGATGAAATAGAAAATATTTTTTCGTTTTCTTTTAATTTTTCGTAAGTTGTATTAAAAGCAATACTTATGTTTTGTAAACACAAAACACTTAATAGAAAAATGATTAGTACTATTGTAATGTTCTTTTTAATCTTATTGCCCCCTATTAATATAGATATTAAATGATATATATAAATTTTGGTTTAAAATAATACAAAAAATAAGATTTTTATTTTTTCAGATCATCTAAAATGATTTCTGCAGCCCACTTAGCTGTTTTACCGCTAACATCTGGGCATTTATCGACATGTGCGCCCATTTTTTCAAATTCTGCGTAATCATTTTTATTCATAAGATTAAAGGTTCTTCCAAAAAGTTTTTTATGTACCTCTTTACAAAGAATAGAGCCATATTCCTGCATAAATTTATCATAAAGTTTCTTTGAATACATAAAAATGCGTCTTTTGTGCTCACCTGCACTAAAATCTTCATAGGTTCTACCAACAATACTGCTTATCGCACAAAGCCCTCCTACCAAAGCACCGCATGTTCCTTCTGCAGAAAGTGCTGTTCCACCAGCAAGTGCATCAATTGATTTTACAACGTTTTTGTCACCAATATTAAGTGTTTCCATAAGCGCTGAATATACACACTGCGGGCAGCTTCCTCTTTCTGCTTCATATTTAAATGCTAAATCATAGGCTTTTTGTAATTTTTCTTCTCTAGTATTCATAAAAATTCATCCGTACATATGCAGTGGAATAGGTGGGATCTGAGGTGCCGTAGGTTTACTTTGCTGCATAAACTGTCGAATCTTTTTTTCAATTTCTTTTGCTTCTTTATACAAAGGTTTAGGATCGATTTTAATACCAGGTAGCATAATATCTATTTTTTCCAGTAGGTTTCCTGCGGCACGGCTATCTGGAAAAGACGCATTTGCCTCTGAAAGTAGGCATAACACGTCACGTTTCTTTAAAGCGCCTTGGTAAAGCATTACGCCATTTACACCCGTAATCATGCCTTCAAGTGTTTCCTCGATTTTATATTTCTTCAAAATTTCTTTCATTGTATCATTGCTGCTGACACCATAAACTTTGAACTTTTTTTTGCTGTCTACTGCATGAGTTCCTTCAAGAGAAACAATAGAGTGGCAGCCTTTTTTTGTGGCCCATTCAAGAATTTTATCTGCAAGAGGTTTGATTATGTTATACGGTGGCATAAACTCAGAAATAATTACTGCTATCTGCTCGCATGTGCCATTTGGTCCACATTTTTTATCTCCTGCATAAATTCTAACAGGTGGGCTAGGTTTACCGTTATGAATAATTGTTGCAGGCATAAACTCCTTGGATACAATTGCGCCTATCTCTTTTAGTTTCAAAGAATCAATAATAAAATGACCTGCGATACTACTTATTAGACCCACTGTAGGAAAAGCAACAATCAGTAAACAGCTGGAAAGATCTACATTTTCATATTCAATAAGTTCTATATCGTCCATAATCTATTTTCCTCAGGACTTGAATCGATTTTATTTACTTAAAACTTCTTTTATAAAATATTTAAAAGATCAGTGATATCTTCAATAAAATAATCTGCTTTTATTCTAACGCCTATTACTTTACATCCTGCTGCGTGACCTGCAGCAATATCGCTGTCTGTATCTCCTACTAAAACCACGTCTTTTGGTTCAAGTTCAAGTTTTTTACATGCAAGAAGGACAATTTCAGGGTCTGGCTTTGCAAGTTTAACATCGTCGCTTGTAAAAATAAAATCAAAATATTTTGCTATATCAAAAGTTTCAAGTATTTGTTTTGTGCAATCACACGGTGTGTTTGTAATGACGCATTTTGGATATTTTGATAGTTTTTCTAAGACTTCTTTTACATTTGGATAAATCTTTACATCTTCTAAATGTTCTGAGTAAACCTTGTTGCAAAACATTCCAACTTTTAAGGGTAGATTATTGCGTTTTAAATTATCATAAAGGTCATGACCCCAGTATTTTTTGATAAATACTTCTTTTGAAATTTTGTCCATATTATATTTTTCTAAAGCATGATTTAACGCTTTTCTCCAAGATTCAATTGAGTCCACAAGTACTCCATCCATATCAAAAAGAACTGCTTTTGGGTTTAACTTCATAACAAAAAACCCTGCAACCCTATTTATTTTATAATACTTTGTTTATAACAAAATTTGTTATGCAAGAAATAAAGATTAAGTCAAAAAATAGAAACGAAATGATAGATATTACACATGAAGTTGAAGAAATAATCAAGCAAGAAAACATCAAAGATGGTTTTGTAGTAATTTATGTGCCTCATACAACTGCTGGTGTTACAATAAATGAAGGTGCTGATCCAAGTGTTCAAAGAGATATAATTGCTACTTTGGAAAAATTAATTCCTGAAAATGATAATTATCATCATATGGAGGGAAATAGTGATGCACATATCAAAGCAAGTCTTATGGGTTCTTCATCAACTGTTCTTATAAAAAACAATGAATTGGTTCTTGGAACATGGCAGCATATATTTTTTTATGAAGCAGATGGGCCTAGAAATAGAAAAGTGATAATTGATTGTTTTTCAAAATAAAAAAAAGATTTTTTTTAGTTTATAATCATATTTTCACATACGCCTACAAAAGCAAATTTTGCAGGTATGAATAATTTTGGAGGTAAAATTCTAAACATTCTAGGTTTTACAAGATAAAAGAAACCTGTGAAATTTTCATAAGTAACACTATGTCGTCTACTCTTTGTCATATTTGTACTGTTTTTAAGTGTTTCAATTGAGTTGTTGACAAATTCTTTGAAATCCTGAAAACTTGAAATGTTTTGAAAATCTGAAAATTCGCTAAAACTTATTTTTGTATTAATTGAATAGTACAAGAATCTAGAGAAAATAGTTGTTGGTAGTTTATATGTGACTTTAAAAGTTAGTTTTTCAACAGATACATATAAATTTTCATCTTCTCCTACGTTATGTTTTGTTAGACGTGATTCTATCTGACTAATTTGTTCTGCATCTCCGTTTATAATTTCGATTTTTGTAAATAGTTTGGCCCATGCAGGCCCATATGTTGCTGCAAGGTAATATGTTTCATCTTCTGTTTGTTTAGTTATATCTGTAGAAATAGTGTTTATTGTACATGTTAAAATAAGTATTAAACCTATAGCTATTGTAAGTATTGTTTTTTTCATATTCTGTTGCACCAAACAAATATATAAAATTATATTGTTTTAATTATATATAAATTTATTGTTGTAAAAGGTATCGATTTTATAAACCTTTACTTATTATGCGTATCATATGCTATACTATATACATGGTTACCTGTCAGATCCAAATAGTACAAAAGGAACACTTTTTAAAAAAACACTAAATGCAAAGCCTATAAAATATAGAAACTGCAAACCAGAGGAACTAATAATATCAGAATGTCTTGAAAATATAAAAAAAGAAATCAAAAAAGATTCAGATGTAGTATTAATAGGGTCATCCCTAGGTGGATTTTTAGCAGTAGAAACTGCTATAGAATCTGATAATATTAATAAGTTAATTCTTTTGAATCCAGCGATAATGCCAAAAGATTACGATATAACAAAAATAAAAGACATGCCACAATCAATATTAAAAGACATGAAAGATCCACGGCTATTTGATAAAAAAATAAAAGCAGATATAACAATACTTATAGGAACACTAGATGATGTTGTGCCAAATAACTGGTCTGTAGAATTTGCAAAATCACAACAAGCAACAATAAAATTTTATCATGACGATCATAGTTTTACAAAAAATATTAAAAAACTACCAAATATAATAAAAAAAGTAATAGAGCAAAAAGATTAACTAATACAATACATTACCACAAAGGGGCTTTTAATGGAGGAAATCTGGATAGAAAAATACCGGCCAAAGAAACTAGATGATGTAGTAGGTCAAGATGAAATAGTAGAAAGGCTAAAAGCATATGTTAAAACAAAAAATGTTCCGCATCTAATGTTTGCAGGACCTGCCGGCACTGGTAAAACCACATCAGCTATTGCACTTGCAAAAGAACTTTTTGGTGATACCTGGAAACAAAACTTCAATGAACTTAATGCAAGTGATGAAAGAGGAATTAATATCATACGTGGTAAAATCAAAGATTTTGCAAGAACAGCACCCATGGGAAAAGCACAGTTTAAAATAATCTTTCTAGATGAAGCAGATTCACTTACAAACGATGCACAATCTGCACTTAGAAGAACCATTGAAAAATATACTCATATCTGTCGTTTTATACTATCTGTAAATTATTCATCAAAAGTAATAGATCCGATACAATCCAGATGTACTGTATTTCGTTTCAGTCCGATAAAGCCTGATGATATTAAAAAATATATGAGAAAAATTGCACAAAATGAAAAACTACAAATCACACAAGATGGCCTTGATACACTTATATTTATAAGCCGGGGAGATATGAGAAAAGCAATAAATATACTTCAAGTAGGGGCATCGACTTCAGATAAAATTACAGCAGAATTAATATATGAAACAACTGCAACTGCAAAACCAGAGGATATCAAAAATTTGATAAACACAGCACTAGGCGGTAAATTTATGGCTGCAAGAAACCAGCTATATGATTTACTAATAAAATATGGTTTGTCAGGAGAAGACATAGTAAAACAAATACATCAAAATATTTTTGATTTAACAATTCCTGAGGAAAGCAAAGTACATCTCATTGAAAAAACAGGTGAAACAGAGTTCAGACTCATACAAGGAAGCAATGCTCATATACAACTAGAAACACTACTAGCATATTTTGTTCAAGAAGGCGGAAAACTAAAATAAAAAAAATATTTAGAGATGTTTTCTGATAAAATTTGTAACTATTTTTTCAATCTCTTCATAAGTTTCTTTACCAACGCCGTAGCTTACTCGAATAATTGTTTTACTAGAGTTTATAACACGAGTTATATCAATAGGAGTTCCACTTAAAACAATGTCAACATTGCTGTTATTAATGGTCTGCTCAAGTTCTTTTGTTTGTTTTTTACCATATCCCATCGCTGGAAGAACATTTGTTAAATGAGTATATTTATCAAAAGTATCTTTAATACTTCCAACTGCAAAAGGTCTTGGGTCTATTATATCTTTTACACCAGCATCTCGTGCAGCAACAGTTCCAGCACCATAAGGCATACTACCATGAGTAACTGTGGGTCCATCTTCAATTACAAGAACTTTTTTACCTTTTAGGTTATGCTCTCCTTCTACAAAAACACTAGATACTCCTTCTATCAGTTTTGCTTTAGG
This sequence comes from uncultured Thermoplasmatales archaeon, assembly GCA_964517155.1. GTDB lineage: Archaea > Thermoplasmatota > E2 > DHVEG-1 > DHVEG-1 > PFL35. The sequence continues at coordinate 4,177 of CAZFAZ010000036.1, read as the reverse complement.
ATTTGCCATCTCAACATTTTTACGAACAGTTTCAATATCTCCTCTTTTTGCAGTGTTAACCTTGTTTATAATTATAACATCTGCAGAGCGAAAATTAAGCTCACCAGGATAATACATAAGTTCATGACCTGCACGATGCGGATCTGCAATTGTAATCAAGAGATCGGTTTTGTAAAAGCTAAAATCATTGTTTCCGCCATCCCATATTATTACATCTGCTTCTTTTTCTGCCTCACGAAGGATTTTGCCATAGTCAACACCTGCAAAGATTACTCCACCCATGTCAATATAAGGCTCATATTCTTCGCGCTCTTCAATAGTACAATTGTATTTATCTAAATCTTCATAGCTTGCAAAACGCTGAACAGTCTGCATTACTAAATCTTGATCATAAGGCATAGGATGACGTATACTTGCAACCCTAATGCCTTTATTGCGAAGCATTTCAAAAATCGCACGGCTAACCTGAGATTTACCACAACCAGTTCTTACTGCACATACTGCAATTACTGGTTTTTTAGATTTTATCTGAGTGTTTTCAGTACCCATGAGCATAAAATCTGCACCAGCTGCATTAACAATTGCAGACTTGTTCATAACATAGGAATGTGGTACATCAGAATAAGCAAAAACAACAATGTCAATGTTGTTTTCTTTTATTAACTTTGTAAGATTTTTTTCATCATGGATTGGAATGCCATTAGGATATAGTTTTCCTGCAAGTTCTGGCGGATACTTACGACCATGAATATCTGGAATCTGAGTTGCTGTAAAGCATACTACTTCAAATTCTTCATTGTCTCTAAAATAAGTATTAAAATTATGAAAATCTCGACCTGCTGCACCCATTATCATTACTTTCTTTTTTTTTGACATAAACTAAAGCCTCAGTTGGTCACCGGTAATAGATATAGATTATATGAATTTTTCTGGCTAAAAAATTTTAGATTGTCTGAACAAGTTTTTTGTATTTCTTTGCTATTTCTTCTGCGACTTCAATAGTTGTATTTTGCCCATTTGCTACATCATATGTTCTGTATTTTCCTTCTTTGATTACTGTTGCAATTGCTTTGTCAAGCATTTCTGCATCTTGTTTTTCACCAAGCCAGTTAAGCATTAATTTAACTGATTGAATCATAGCAGTTGGATTTACTTTGTATTGACCTGCATACTTTGGAGCACTGCCATGAGTTGGTTCAAAAACAGCAAGCCTGTCACCAATATTTCCACTAGCAGCAAAACCAAGACCCCCTACGAGTTGAGCGCATAAATCAGAAATTATATCCCCAAACATGTTACTTGCAACAAGTACATCATAGTCTTGTGGATTTTTCACAAGCCACATACACATAGCATCTACATTTGTCTCCCATAAAGCTATTTTTGGATATTCCTGTGCAATTTTACGCGCCTCACGAATCATCAGGCCACTTGTTTCACGTATAACATTTGGTTTTTCTACAACTGTTACACTCTTGCGATTGTTGTTTTTGGCATATTCAAATGCTTGTCTGACTATATTTTGACAAGCCTTTCGAGTAAAAATTCTAGTAGATATTGCTAAATCCTCAAGTTTTGTATCTTGAAATTTTTTCATTTTAGGATGATTCTTTTTTAAAACATCAAAAACTTCTTTTGGCACAGGATGAAACTCAACTCCTGCATAAAGTCCTTCTGTGTTTTCTCTGAAAACTACAAGGTCAATGTCATCACGGAAGTTCAAAGGATTGCCTTCATATGCTTTGCAAGGTCTAAGATTTGTATGAAGATTAAAAGTCTGTCTAAGTCTTACAATTGGGCTTGAATAAGTAATTCCTTTTCCCTTAAGTTTAGATGAGAGCTCTTTTTCTGCTTCTTCTTTTGGTTTGCTTGTAATAGCACCAAATAGACCGCAATTTACTTCTTTTAAAAGTTTAAGTGTTCTCTCTGGTAGTGGGTCTCCTTCAGATTTCCAAAACTCCCAGCCAATGTCCCCTGGTATATATTCAGCGTCTAGTCCGATGGTGTCAAGAACTATTTTTGCTGCATCCATTACATCGTTTCCAACACCATCTCCGGGTAACCATGCAATTTTATATTTTGACATGAAAAAATGTAATCAAAAAACTTGTATTAAAGGTTTTCAAAGCATGATTTTTTATCTAGCAAAAAACTTTTGAAAACTATTTTTGGAAATATGTTTAATAAGCTTAATTAAAACAAACATTACAACAATTGTAAATATTATTCTTGCGCCTAAAATACCTATTAAATTTGCACCAATTGCAATCATTAAAAGTGTATCTTCTATAAGGCTGTGTGAAAGACCCATCAGGCAAAGAGAAAGAAAAGCATCTTTTTTACTAAGCATTTTTTCTTTTGCTTCTTTAATTATCAAACCTCCGCCATACGAAAGACCAAGAGTCATACCGATAATTGTAACCGGTGCTGCATTTTTACTCATTCCAAGAAAACGCAGCCCTGGCTCCATTAAATCATTAAGTTTTTGCATTACACCAATTTTTTTCAAAACATGCATTAAAATCATCAGAGCAAAAATTATCAGAAAAATTATTGCATAGTTTCTAAGTTGATCAAAAATCCACTGGATAAGATTAGGATTTGATATTTCCGGTTGCCAGAATATTTTATTTTCATTTTGTAAAATATTAAGTTTATTAAAAATAAAACTGAGAACAACACCAATTATAAATGCACAACCAATACGAAATAAAATTGTAAACCACGCTCGCACACCTGCTTTTTGAGCGATACGCACCTCCACTGGAAGAGTATGTGCTATAAGCATCATAGTTGCAAGGACTGTTACTTGGGCAACAGAATAAGAATTTTCAAGTGAAAGATGAAAAAAAGCAATCATGCCGCCATAAAGATTAGTAATCATTGCAGTAGTCCATACGATACCAAACTCTCCAGGCAGACCAACAAGTCCCATAACTGGTGAAAGATTTCTACCTATCACTTCAACAAGACCTAGATCGCTAAGAATCTTTACAATAATACTTACAGGAATAATTATTTTAAAAAGTGTAAAACTAGTTTTACATGCATCAAAAAAAACATTTTTGATTTCAGATGATGCACTCATATTTATTTCCTAAGCTCACCAAGAGTAGTTACACGCTCTGCAAAAGCATTATGTTTATGAATAGATTCTTCACTTTCACTTCTAACAACAACAATTACGTCATCAGGGAGATCTTTGTATTTTTTAAGAATAGCGCTAAGAATATCTCTTACAACGTCTTCTACAAACTTAGGATTCTTATGAGCATCATATACAAGTTTTCCTTCTTCTGCACGTTTTAAAATACTAAATGTAGGGCTGCTAAAAGATTTTTCTGCAATATCAATAAGATCATTTGCATCAACTGCTTTATAATCACCAGGGACTTCAATCATCAAAGTTGTAATATTTCGTTGATTATGGGTTGGGGGTACATCTTTATCACTGTATTTTCCAATTGTTTTAATTACTTCACGAGCGCAAGGACAAGCAGTCATACCAATTACTTTTACACCAATAAGTTTTTTTACATCACCTGTTTTTTTTGCTCGTGCTTCAGATACAAGTTTATAAGGCTCCATGCCCGTTTTACCATCAGGATATGTTCTTTCCAAAAAATAATCAGCCTCTGCTTTAACCTCTGAAAAAGTAGCATATTCATGTTTTATAAGAAGCCGTTTTGCAATCTGTTCGCAAAAAGATTCAAGATCTGTAACAGGTTTTTGAATATTTACATCTATTATTTCTGATACTAGTTCTAGATTTCTAGACATGTGGCTTCCTTTTTGAGAAGCAGGTAAATCAACAAAAAGATCCATTTTAACAACAAGAGGCATTGCTGATTTTTTATCAGGTCTTTTAATCTGAACAAGCTTTTTTACACCTGTTACGCCCACACGAGTTAATTTGAAATTTGAAGATGATGGGCTTGATTGAACATCTGGAAGATCTATCGAATTCATACTTTTTTACCAATACCTCAAAAAGAATAGTGTTAAAATAAATTTTGCATTCAACTCAGTTTTTGCAAAAAGTAAAATAAATGCTTTGTTATTCAGGGGTTACATTCCGCCGCTGTGGCTTAGAGGTATAGCGATTCCTTGGTAAGGAATAGGTCGCGGGTTCAATTCCCGTCAGCGGCTTATTTTACCATTTTTTCCCTGTTGGAAT
>CAZFAZ010000035.1:0-28466 GCA_964517155.1 uncultured Thermoplasmatales archaeon | reverse complement strand
AACATTTGATAACTATATGGATTTAAAGTTTTATTTAGAAAATCTATTTGACTGCAAGGTTGATCTTGTAATAAAGGAAGCATTAAAAGTTGATTTAAAGCCGAATATATTAAAGAGTGTGAAATATGCCGCGGGATTATAAAGCATATATAAGTGATATTTTAGAAGCAATCGATAGAATTGAGTCATATACTACAAATCTTACATTTGATGATTTTTCTGAAAGTCGGCTTTATCAAGATGCGATTGTAAGAAATCTTGAAATTATAGGCGAAGCTGTAAAACGTTTACCAAAAGAATTAATAGAAAAATATCCAGAAATGGAATGGAAAAAAATTGCAGGTTTAAGAGATATTTTAATACATGCATATTTTGGCATCGATACAGAAATTGTATGGGATGTTGTTGAAAACAAAATACCGGAGCTAAAAGATCAAATATTGCTTATTCAATCAAAAATTAAGAAAGAAAAATAGATTTAGATTCTAAAAAAAGTGTAATACTTTATATTAAAATGATGATTTGAATATTTTAATAATAAAACAGATTCAACAGATATAATACGTTAAAATGCGACGGCACACAGATGCTCGAATTCCCATGTAGACATGTTATTATCTGTCAGTATAATGCTAATATTTTATCATAAACTTCTGGAAATTTTGCAAAATAACCAGATGTTGTCGCTAAGATAAACTTAATTGTCTTTTAAACTATAGCTTTTTAAAATCTTGTCAATTCTCTTCTTCAAATCCTTTATATCAAAAGGTTTTTTGATATAATCATCGCTTAATTTTTTTCCAATGTCTTCAGCAAATTTATCCAAACGAGCAGTAAGAAAAACAACAGGGATTTTTTTCCATGATGGATTTTCTTTTAATCTGTCGGTAAGCATCCATCCACTCATGCCAGGCATCATAATATCTAATATGATAAGGTCTGGTATTTCATTATTTTTTAATAGTTCATAACAACTATTCCCGCTTTCAACGCATATGACCTCATAGTCGGAATAATATTCCAATGCGTACTTAACAGAGTCTCTTACATCCGAGTCGTCATCTACCACCATTATTTTTTTCATATTTCTTTTACCTCCTTTTTTCTTCAAAGTTTTCTTCCAAAAATAATTTAATAATATCGTTATTAGTCTCCTTATTTGAATATCTTTTAATAAAATCTGTTAGTTGTTGATGAATTATTTTGAATTTGTCTATTACATTTACTATTTCTTTATCAATCATCAATTGTTCATTACTTTTCATATTTGAGATTTCATTATGCTGTGATACATAACAATAATACAAAATATCATTCATATGGCGCATTAGACATACAAAATCATAATTGACGATGGGTTTTAGTTTATATAAATATTTATTGATATGCTCTGCTCTGATTAACCATCGTTCCAGACGCTCTTGAAGATTGTTTGATTTGGCAGGGTCTTTATAATTGACTTCTATCAATAGCTCATAAATAATGAAGTAAGCTTCCTCTACAACTTGCAACATTTTATTTGCTTCGTTTAAAACATTAGAGTACGGGGTTTTAATTGCTTTTTTAGAAGCACTGAAGAAATCATAATATTCGTTCCATATAAGTTTTTGATGAATATTTTCATATGTTAGATTTATATTTTTGATATTTTGGCTTAATATAATACAGCATAGTGCTAAATTGTTTTTCATATCGTCATAGGTTGGATAATAATATGCTACGAGATAATCAACATCTTTATTATAATTTAAAAATTCTTCAACTGCGTTTTTAATTTTTTTTACAATTTCATTTTTTTCAAAAATATAATCACCGTATATCTCTAGTTTTTTAATGTCGAAATCAGAGCAAGATATGGATATGTCTTTTACAGTATATTCATTACACTTCAACAATTAACCGCCTCATTTTGTTTTGTTAAAGGGAGGACAAAACAGCATATGTTTTTTCCCCCCTTCTTTTCTGTTTTCTGGATGTTTGTGGGTGGTGAACTAAATGGTTGTTCCTTTGTTTTTTGTACATTTTCATCTTGAGTTTTATCGGTGTTTCCAACGATTATTTTCTGCATTTTTCATCACCCTTCTTTGTTTATATTCTTCCAAAAGATATAATATTAGATATATGAACTGACGGTGTTTCAAGAATAATGGAGCTGGTTATCCCTTTAGAAGGCATTATTGATACGGTAATAGAATCGCTGTTTCCCATGGCAAATTGATCTGGTAGTCTAATTGCAATAAGGGCAATATCTCCATTCATTACATTATAATCTAAAAGAGATCTATCTTTGTCGTGGATTACGATTAAACTATATGTGTTATTTGTTAAATCCCATACTTGATTTTCAAATGTAGCTTTTGAATTGCTTTCAACAGCAAATCCGCTGTAATCTAATAATATTACATCGTTATTGTTACATATTTTTATTTTTACTTCAGACATGTTGATTTCGTTTGGAATAAATTGTTTTATGAAAATCACTATCTTTTCAACTCTACGGATTCCGTTAGTTGTATAATATTTACCGATAGCCTCCTCTATTTTTAGATATGTTGTTATTTCGTCTATTGTGTCTTTCAATGTTTGTTCAGCATCTAATGCTATATCATCCATACCATCAAATATTACTGATGATGTAGTTGCACCAATCAGTAAAAAGCTTACAAGTAATGGTATAGCTGTTATGCCTGTACTTCCCATATTGTTCATTTCACCACCTCACCAATGTTCAATGCAATTTAGCATATCAATATAATATCATTTTATGGCAATGCTATATTGCATTGCTATATAACTATCTGTTATTGCCACTATTTATAATTTTCCTGGGAAAATGCCAATCTGACAAAAAGTCATTGCTATATTGCAATGCTAAATAGAAATGCATAAATACGCATTACGTATTACAAGCTTTGTGAACGAGAGATGAAAATAAGTTACGAAAAAGAACTTGACAAAATCAAAAAAATAGTAAAAGAAAGCCCAAGAGGAATAACAACAAAAGACATTGCAAAAAAAATCGGTATAAATCGTAATGTAGTTGGAAAATACCTCGATGTTCTTCAAGTAAAAGGCGAAGTTGATGTTGAAAAATTTGGGCGATCAAAGGTGTATTTCTCCTCAAGATCTGTTCCTGTTTCAGCTGTGTTTGATTACGCAAAAGAGTTTATAATTGTTGTTACAAAAGATATGAAGACAATAGAGATAAATAATCCTTTTGTTAAATATTTAGGATTAGCAAAAAAAGAAGATGTAATTGGAAAACTTATCAAAAATCTACCGATTTCAGAGTCACATCCAAAAATGACTGATAATATTAAAGATGCTTTAGAAAAACAAGAGATTTTAGAAGATAACATTGTATACAACGGAAACAAAAATTCAAAGCCAGATCGCCTTCATGCTAAATATATCCCAGCTGTATTAAAAGATGGAGAAAAAGGTGTAGCTATTATTCTTTCCAAGACTTAAAAACAACTAATCAACAAAAAAACTCAATAAAATATAAGATATTGAGAAACCAAAAAAAATACAATAACATTTTTGTGATAGGTCACCTATTTTTCGAGAAAGATATATTAAATTACAAATTTATACCTTCTAATGAGTATTAACTGGGGGAGAAAATATATACTTTGATAAACAAAAAAACGTGTTAAAAAATGAAGAAAAAAGATACAAAGGCTTTATTCATAATTTCAAGGGTATAGCTTTTCAAGGGGATATGAACTGGCAGCCAATATTTTTTGATGGCGCTGTTGAAGAAATAACCGGCTACACAGAAAAAGATTTTATCTCAAGCAACCTAAAATGGGATGAAGTTATTCATCCAGAGGATTTAAGTATAATACATAAAAATGGCAGCATTGGAAAGATTCATTCAATACCAAATTTTTCTGTTGAACTCGAATACCGTATAATCCGTAAAGATGGCGATATTCGATGGGTACACGAAATAATTCAGAATATTTGTGATGATTCAGGTAAGCCTATTTTAGTCCAAGGAGTTATATATGATATCACAGAAAAAAAACATATCGAGGAAAATATTAAATTTAGATTAGATTTTGAAAAAACTATCTCGAAAGTTTCATCTCAATTTGTTGGTCTTTCAAATATCGATGATGCAATTAACAATACTCTAAAAAATATCGGTATATTCAGTGGCGCTAGCCGAGCTTATTTATTCCTATATAATGAAGGCAGAACTACTATGAGCAACACACATGAATGGTGTGCAAATGGTGTAACCCCACAGATAAATAACTTACAGAATGTACCTATATCTATGACTCCATGGTGGATGAAAAAAATTCATAATAACGAAATTATTCATATCAAAGATGTTTCAAAATTACCAGATGAAGCACAATCTGAAAAAGAAATATTGGAAAAACAAGATATCAAATCACTTGTTGTTCTACCATTACATATAAATAATGAACTAAGCGGATTTCTAGGTTTCGATAATGTATTTAGAAAAGGATCATGGAATAAAAGTGATATTGAGCTTCTTAGAATAATCTCTGAAATTCTTGGTAGTGCATTAGCTAGGAAAAAATCAGAAGAAGAAATATTTAAGACCAAGGAATATTTGCAAAACATTATTGATAACACCTCAGAGATTATGATGTCTCTTGATGAAAATAATAAAATAACTCTGTGGAATAACACTGCAGAACAGACCACAGGATACAAAAAAAGACAAGTAATAAACAAAACTTTAGAAGAATTATCAGATGTTTTTGATCAAACTCAAGATTTATTGGGAGATATTCAAAATATAAGAAATGGAAAAAAAAATATTATAGACGAGATAATAATAAAAACAAAAAAAGGATCTAAAAAGATAATAAAACCTAGTTATATCACAAAAATAGAAAAAAATGATGATAAAACAGTAGATCTTCTTATTTTTGGAAAAGATATTGCTCATGAGCAGAAAAGTCATAAAAATTTACTAAAAGGGAATAGTTATCTTATAAGTGAGAAAAACAACCAGATTGGTTTAGATGTATTCACCAATTTGACTAAACTAGACTACAAAGGTCTGTATATCACCCGAAGAAATCCAGATAGCATAAAAAGTATTATGTTATCAGAAAACACTCAAGTTGAGTTGTTAAATAAAAATAAAATAAATGGTTACCGTAATATATCTAGTCTTAATGAACTAGAAAAAAAGATAACTGATTTTACTTTAAAAAACAAAAAATCGGTAGTTTTACTTGAACGACTTGATTATTTGATAGCTAATTTTTCTTTTGAAGAGTTTATGAAGACTTTGTATAAAATTAATAGCATAATATTAAAAAATAACTCAATTTTGTTAATCTATCTTAACCCAAATCTATTAGATATAAAACAAACAAGTTTCATTGGATCTGAGATACAAATTTTTCCAGGTCAAAGGATAGATGATGTACAAATCGAGGATAAATTATATGATATTTTGCATTTTATTTACAAACAGAACCGGCTTAATTCTATTGTGACTTTTAAGAAAATCAACAAAGAATTTTTTATAGATAAATCAACTACAGCAAAAAGAGTAAAAAATCTTGAAAATGAAGGATTGATATCCATAGAAAAGCAAGGACGAACAAAAACAGTACATATTGCACAAAAAGGAGAAGAATTAATTCATAAAAGACAAAACCTCTAAAATTTTGCCTTGTTTTCGACCTTTTTTCACCCTATTTTCTAATTAACATTTAATATGTGCTAATCAATTAGAAACAGATCCCGGCGGGATGGTGTCATAAAAAAACAGATGATATGTTTGGAGAGTGCTGAATATTATCCTCTGTTTTTTTATGGCTAAAAAGATCAAAAAAAAACATCTCCCACTTCATCCACTAATACATTAAAAAAAAATTTAAATTTACGAGGAGAGCTAATAAAAAATAATTATTAAACAAAACGAAGAAAATATAAAATACACTTATTAAAAAAAATTAATCAGGAGGTTTATTATTAGATGAGAATAGCAATGATTGGTTGGGAGTATCCACCGTTTAAAGCAGGTGGTCTTGCCACTCATTGCTATGGACTTACACGTAGTCTTGCGGATAATAATACAAAAGTCTATTTTTTTATGCCTAAAACAAAACATTCAACAAATAGTGATAAAAAAAACCTTGTGATAAAGGAAGTTGGAGAAGCAGAAATTTTTCCTTATGATCGCCCTGATGATAAAGCAATAGGTGGTAAATTCTTTGAAGCAGTTGATAGATATAATCAACTTGTTGTTGCCAGAGTTAAAGCTGTTGCAAAAGCTGAAGGAAGATTTGATTTGATTCATGCTCATGATTGGCTTACGATGAAAGCAGCTTCTGTTTTAAAAGAAGAACTAGGAATGCCTATGGTTCTAACTATTCATTCTACAGAATATGACCGTTCAGGTTGGCTTTATCCAAACCAGTGGTTTATAGATATCGAGCGGGAGGGGATGCAAAAGGCAGATAAGATAATTGCGGTAAGCCAGTTTACTAAAAGGGTTTGTGTTGAAAAATATGGTATTAACCCAGATAAAATAACAGTTGTTCATAACGCAGTATACCCGCTTGAAGAAGGCCATAAAAAAGAGATTGTATTGTTTTTAGGCCGTCTTACTATTCAGAAGGGTGCTGAGTTTTTCCTTCGTGCCGCTCAAAAAGTAAAAGATTTTGAGCCTGATGCTAAGTTTGTGGTTGCAGGTACTGGTGATATGCTGCCGAGGTTGATTAGTCAGGCTATCGATCTTGGTATTTCTGATAGGACTATTTTTACAGGTAGGCTTACTGAGGATGAAGTTAAACATATCTATGGTATTTCTAGTGTATATGTAATGCCCTCGGTAAGTGAGCCTTTTGGCATTACCGCACTTGAAGCAATTAGTGCAGGGACTCCTACTATTGCTAGTAAGACGGCTGGTTTTTCTGAGGCGTTTAAAAACTGTCTACGTGTTGATTTCTGGGATACCGATGAAATGGCAAATAAAATTGTATCTCTACTTAGATATGACCCGTTGCATAGAACCCTTGCAAATGAGGGGAAACGTGAGATAGATTTATTTACCTGGGACAGGGTTGCAGATAATACACTTGATGTTTATAGAGAAGTGATATAGTTATTTTGTAACAGGGTTAATAAATATTTTTTAACATGTTATATATGAGAAGATGCGATGTTTACCTTCTTTTTCAGATAGGGCAGGCCTGTTCTTTTGTTCACATTAACTATGTAGCCATTTGGTAAATCACATGGTGTACCGCTTTTCGGCGTTCTTTTAGTAAAAAAGTAGATGGTTTGTTTCTTTCCACCTTTTAAAGTTACATCTTTTTTATATAATGCCCAATCTTCATATCGGTATAACATAGTAACTACCCCCAATTTCAGGAATAGTTATTCTATGGTATAACTCTTTTTATTTAAGTCCATAATGCAGCTGAGGTTTCTTTGGTTTTACATTCCTTGTTTTTATCTTTCCTTCGCATGCCAGCCAGCCAAGAGCAATATATGTATCTTTCTTTGGTATATCTGTCAGCTTTGGGATATATTTTACATCAATATCTCCGCATTTATATAGTGTATTCCATACATTATGAGCATCTTGCCCTATTTTTTCAGTTAGATTAGTTTCGCTAAGTCTGCAAACCATTCCATCATAATATATTTTGTTTTCTCGTGCTAGCCATCCAATTGCGGCATAGAATTCATCATCTTTTAGTTTAGTTTTTTTCATTAGGTTAGTAGGTGTGAGAGTGCCATGAAAGTCTAATGTTTTCCATATTTTTCCTGCGTTTAGACCAAAATCTTCTATTTTATTTATCATACAATTCCATCCTCAAAACATGAAACCTGTTCGTATAACTTATATTTTTGGGTATTCCATATTAGTATGCAGGATTATTCAACTGCATATTGAAATGTACATATGTCTGCATATTCATAAGATATAAAAATTGAAAATTGACCTCATAACAAGAGTAAAAACCATCAATTGTTATATGCTAATGTTGTTTTGGTTAAAAAAAAAAAGTGATTTAAATTTGAAGTCGAAATCACTTCCCCACACTCATATAGTTCCAACAAGAGAAAAACCATCATTTTTTAAATGACTTTATTTTTTTGATTAAAAAAGAGATTTAAAACCTAAACAAAGAAAATCTTAAAAAAACTAAAAGAATTTAAAAAAGGAATCAGGATATTAAAAAGAGATGAAAAAAATGGAAACATATAATATTCCTCAAATATCAAAAGATGTATTTTCAGTTGGTGTTAAAGATTGGAATCGAAGAATATTTGATTCTCTTATACCACTACCTCAGGGGACAACATATAATTCCTATCTGCTAAAAGGTAAAGAAAAAACAGTTCTCATAGACACGGTTAACCCTGGTTTTGAAAATGAACTTATCCAAAGGATTAACCAAATAACCGAGATAAAAAATATAGATTTTTTAATAATGAATCATGCAGAACCAGATCATGCAGGTACAATCCCAGTTATCATGGACATGAGCAAAAAAGCAATATTGATATCAACCGAAAAGGGAGCGGAAATGGCACAAACCTTTTTCAACATCCCAATTAAGAGAATTAAAGTTGTTAAAGATGGTGATAAAATTGATATAGGCGGTAAAACCCTTCAATTTGTTGATGCACCTTGGCTTCACTGGCCTGAAACAATGTTTACCTATGTTATCGAAGACAAAATTCTTTTTCCATGTGATTTTTTTGGAGCTCATACCTCAGCAGGAATATATGACAATGATGTCGAAGAACTTATTCATTTTGCTAAGAGATACTATGGAGAGATAATGATGCCTTTTAATCGCATGGGTAGTAAAGCAATGGAGAAAATTAAAGATCTAAAAATTGATATTATTGCTCCTAGTCATGGCCCTATATATAAAAACCCTAAAAAAATTTTGAACGCATATGAAAAATGGACAAAGGGCGAAACAAAAGAAAAAGTAATTATTGTCTATGTAAGTATGTGGAAATCCACAGAAAAAATGATAAACACAATCACAGAAACATTACTTTCTCATAACATCCAGATTAGTAAGTTTGATCTTACAAATTCTGATATTGGTGATATCGCAAGGGAATTAGTTGACGCACGAGCAATCGTTTTAGGTGTACCAACGGTGCTTGGCGGTATGCATCCACTTGGAATTTATGCATCCTATCTTGTGAGGGCTTTACGACCACCTCTTAGATATGGCGTTGTTTTAAGTTCATATGGTTGGGGTGGTGGAGCACTCAGACAGGTATCTGAAATACTTGGCCCTACTGGTTTGGAAGTTGTTGGAACTCATGAGATTAAAGGCCCACCAAAAGATAATGATTATAAAAAAATTATTGAATTAGGAGAACAACTTGTTAGTAAAATAAAAAGATGATAAGCTTAATAGAGCTTATAATTATAAAATAGAAACCCAAAGTTTATCATAAATAAGATACGGGATTAAAGAATTTTTGTCTTTTCAGTTGGCCTGGGAGTTTTTACCACAAGCACCCTCAAGGGTGAATTGCTTTTATTATACCAACAATGAACAATATTTGCAGGGCTTTCAATCAAGGTGTCATGCGATACCTCTTGTTTTTCTTTTCCAATTTCAACAATGCCTGTGCCCTCAAGGACATAAAAAAACACATCAACTGGTGTTATATGTCGTTTCATAGATTCACCGGGGTTTAATGTTATGTGCACTGCCTGAGCATCTTTTGTATCATATATCTTTCGTACATCAATCTGATGAATGTTTTCAGACGTTTCTACATTATTTACTTCAATTATTTTCATATTTTCTTACCTCTTTTTTTGCATAAATCATTCCAACCATTTTTGGTATATTTTCTAATATCATTTCGTTATCCTCCATTTTTTTCTTCTATAATCTGTTGTTTATTTCTTTCTAAGATGATTTCAATGATATAACCCATAATGATTACGAAAATAATTGTCAGAATCAATCGGGTTATCATAAAATTTAATCCAAGGAATTGTAATTCAACAAGTTCCTGCGGTAGTTTAATACATGCCCATGCAGAAAGGAAAATAATAATATTTGAGGTTCTTGCTCCTTTTTTAAGAAGGGCCGCTGCCATGGGAAACGCAACATAAAGTGGGCCTGTGGGTAATGCACCAAGAAAAAGAGATAGTGCTATACCTTTTAATCCTGAGGCTTTTCCTAAGTACTTAACTATTATTTCATCTGAAATAAAAACAGAGAAAATACCCATGATTATCATCACTGCTGGAAGAATAATAATCATTTCTATGAAGTATTCCCAAGCAGTTGAGGTCACTGGTTCGGTTTTTTCTGGGAATATCATTAAAAGAATGAAAAGAAAAACTACTGATAGTGCAAGGAAAATCCAATCTCTTAGTATTTTCTTCTTCTGTTCTGCTTTATTTTCTCCTGGTTTCATAGAATCATCCCCATAAGAAACGCTATTAATAGAGCAACAATAAAACTCAGTCCATTACGTAAAAGAGCCATTTTTTTACCTAAGATTTTTATCTCTAAGGGTAATGTGATCATGCCTATCATCGTAAGTGTAGTTATAAATGCAGCAATAGCTGTAATTGATGCACCGCTTTCAAGCATTGATGCGGCAAGTGGGAATGAAAGCAATGCTGGAATATGCATAAGAGCACCAACCACTCCTATAAGCAAAACACCACCTATGCCAGATTGTTCCCCAACAAATCGTGAAATTTGTTCGGGTGGCACAAAACCAAGAAGTAAGCCGATGAAAATAATAATGATAAATACAATTGGTAGCAATTTAATAAAGGATTTTAAAGCAATTTTAAGTGATGTAAATGCTTTTTCCTTGTTTTTAACAAATGCTATCAGTAAACCTACAATTGCAATACTATTTATTATAAGAGCAGTAATATTCAAAGTCAGTTCCCTCCAAAATGTTTGTAATAAAACTCTGTCATTCTATCAATCATTTTTTTCCGTTCGATAATAATTTCTAAATAGTTTTTTAGGTATTCCTCTCCTTTTTTTGTTGCATGATATTCTCTTTTATTTGGTCCTGACTTACTTTTTTTCCAATTTGATTTTACTAATTTTTCTTTTTCCATTCGTCTAAGCGTGGTGTACATAGTGCCTGATTTGATTTTATGTCTTCCATAGCTCATTTCTTCAATTTTTTGAATGATGTTATAACCGTAGGTTGGTGTTTCAAATATTACTCTTAAAATTAGAAATTTTAACCAGCTTTTTTCAGGGTATTTTTCACTCTCCTGAAACAGGCAGTTGTTGCTATGATCCATACAGCTATATAACAATGTTATATATATAAAGTTTTAGTTAACCTTCAAAAATAACTTACAATTTTTTCTCTGTAAACTAAAGTTATTTTACTGTCAGGGTAATACAAAAAAGAGATTAAACTTGAAATCTAACTAGATTCTCCTGCACTATTCATAAAGGTGATTCGAAGAATTAAAAAATAATTTTTGTTCAACAGATATAAAATATTAAAATGTGACGTCACATACGCGTTCGAATCCCGATGCGGGCATGATATTATCATTCATGGTAATTATTAGCATAATAATTTAAAAGGGAAAAAAATCACATACTAGAAACCTAGCAAAAAGAATATCACTACAAACAAAATAGGAAAAGTGGTTGCAAAGCCTTTTATTGCTTTGTAAAATGAATAAATAACTGTTTGTTCTTCTGTTTTTACTTTTTTATTTTCCATATTCTTTATTTCTATTTTTTATTTTATATGTGTAAGTTATCTCAACAGTTTTTTTGAGCATAGATACAATAGGACAATATTTGTCCTGAGAAAGTTCAATTGCTCTTTTTATATCCTCCTCTTTTAGGTTTTCACCAGTAAAAATATACTCCAAGTTTATTTTTGTGAATACTTTAGGATGCTCATTTGCTCTTTCTCCAGTAAGATTTACTTCAAATTTTTGTAAATCTACATGTTTCTTTTTAAGAATCGATGCAACATCACTTGCAGTACAGCTGCCAAGAGATATTAACAGCAGTTCAGTAGGTCTAACTGCAGCTTCTGAGCCATAAAAATCTTTAGGTCCATCTATTGTAACCCAGTGATTACTATCTGCTTTTCCAACAAAAGTTAATCCTTCAACTTGTATTATTTTAACTTGCATAAAATTTTATCACCTTTTTATTTTTTTGAATTTACGTAAATAAAATTTTTTATTTTTATATTCTGTTTCTATAATTTCTTCCTCTCTTAATAGGATTTTAACTAAGTCCCAGCTTTCATTTGTTTTTTTAATTAATTCATTTATTCCTTCTTCACGTATCGGGTGAACTGATGTAATACTTAATATATCCTCTTTTAAATTTCCTGTTGAAGAAAAAGCGTTTCCTTCATAACCTGTTATAAGTTCTGTATCTATATCATTTTCATTAAAAATTTGATAAGCCATATTAATATTTGTTTCATCTGCAGGTGCTGCCCATTCTTCCGCTGGTGGTCTAGTTGGAATTGAGATATAACTTTTTTTGAAATGCAATTTTTTAATAAAATCTGCTATTTTTCCTATTTCATCTTGAGAATCATTAACGTCTTTAATTAGCATGCTTTCAGTTGCTAGTTGACCTTTAAATGTCTTGGAAAAATCTGATATGCCTTGTAGGATTTCATTAAGTTTTAAAGATTTATGCGCTCTATCTATTTTATGCCATATATCCTCACTTATAGCATCAATCTTTAACGATACCCAATCAGCTTTGGATAAATCACCGCGAACATCCTCTCGCCAGATAAGAGAAGCATTTGAAATAACAGCAACTTTTATTCCTAATGATTTGACATGTTCTATTTCTTTTCCTAGATTAATATCTAAAGTAGGTTCTCCATCAGGAACAAAAGTTAAGTAATCTAAAGGTTCTTTTTTATTTAAAGTTTCTTTAACTTTTCTTTTAACGTTGTTAAATATTTCATCTGTTCTGTAAAAGGGTTTTCTTTCAACCTGCATATTTAAAGTTCTTCCAAGCTGACAGTAGATACATGAATAGGTACAGATTTTTGGCGGTATATTATTTATCCCTAAACTCTGCCCAAGACGTCTGGATGGAACAGGCCCAAAAGCAATCAGTTTTTTTTTCTTTAACATATTTCTCCTCATTATATCATTTTTTATTGGCTTTTATTACAACAAAACTTCCTTTGCCATAACCGTCTTCTATAGAATCTAATTTACCAATTTTGATTGGAAAGACTGTTTGTTTAATAAATATATCTTTAAAATTTGTTTCTCTTAAAATATTTATAACCTCTTTCACTGAATAAAAAATAGCATTTTTATAGAACTTACTTTTTTCCCTTTTCAGCTGATATCTTATCCCTAATTCACTTTCTTTATCTACAAAACCAACAATAATAAAACCATCCGTTTTTAAAACCCTATGTGCCTCTTGAAATGATTTTGTCAAATCATCTACAAAACATATTGTCGTAACAAAGAGAACAAAATCAAATGTTTTATCACCTAAAGGTAGTCTTTCTGCTACTCCTTCATAAACTTTTATACCATGTTTTTTTGATATTTCTGTCATTTTTTTAGAAGGCTCAACACCAATTTTTATCCCTAGAGGTAAGGCAAATCTACCAGTTCCAATACCAATTTCAACACCCTTTTTATTTTTTGGTATAACTTGTTTAATAGCATTAATTTCTGCATGATAAATATCTTTATTTCTAACAAACCAGTTGTCATATTCCTGGCTATATACCTCAAAAGATTCAATTCTTGGCATATATAAACCTTCAATAATACTTACTAAATAATTTCATTAATTTTTTTTATATCAATAATAATTTTCAACCTATGGTTTTATTATAACTTAAATTTAGATTAAGACCTAATTTGTCTTCGTCCTTGTTCATTGCTAAGCCTATAATCTGAGTTAAATAAAACACAGGTATGTTTAGTTTTTCACCTATTGTATCAGCTGCTTTTTTTTGTTTTGAATCAAGCATTCTTCCCCCAAAAGGACAAACTATAGATATTGCATCAAAATTTCTATCTTGTATTGCTCTAATTTTTTCTCCAGCTTTTGTAAGAGCTGAATCTTTATGCGTAATCATTAATGGTGCACCACAGCAGTTAAGCTTTTCTGAATAATCCTGTGTTTTACCTCCAATTGCTTTAATTATTTCTTCCATTTTATTTGGATGTTCTGCTTTATCAGGCCTTTTGATATCACTGTATCTAACTGTATGACAACCATAATGACAGGCTATATTCCAATTTATAGGTTTTTTTACCTTTTTTTTGATAGAATTAATTCCTATTTCATCATACAATAAATCCAAAGTGTGATAAATAGTTAGATTACCAGTGTACTTTAGTCCCTCATCATCTATGAGTTTTTTTGCAATCTTTTCACGTAGTTTATCAGAATTTTTTAAACGATTCATTGTTTCAGTAAGAGAAAGATGACACTGGGAACATGGGGCATACATATCTAAATTTTTTGATTCACATATAGCAATGTTTCTAGCAGAGAGATACATCTGCATCATAAGGTTTATACTTCGAAGTGGGGCACCACAACACGAGACGTTTTCTAAATCAACTAGTTTTATACCAAAGTCAGGCATTATTTCTCTTATACTCATCTCATAACCATATTGCTCTGTTGGTATCGTGCAACCTAGATATAATCCCATTTCTTTCATATAAGACTCTCCATTGCAAGCTCTGAAATAGCCTTAGTAAATTTTTGTTGATCTTTTGGGACTTTTAGCTCTGGTAACCCCAAAGAAGACCTGTTCCAAGTTTTATCTTTTTTATCACTAACATCTAAAATATTCTGTGTATAACCACTTGTTAAAATATTTTGTAGTAATTTTTGGTAATCCCCAGGTAATTGTTTTCCTGAAGTAACACACCAATTTTTGATGATGTACATAAGGTCAACAGGGCTCATCTTTTGTGGGCATCGTTCAACGCATTTATAGCATCCAATGCAATCCCATATTTTATCTGATTGCATTATCTCTTCTATAAATCCATCTTTTGCTGATGCCATTATAGAATGCGGCTGAAGTTCAAGTAGTTTCATAGATTCGCATCCAGATGTACATTTAGAACATTGATAGCATATATTTGGTGATTCTATTCCAATTATTGAAAGCGCTTCTTCTAAATCTTTATATTTTTCTTTATCAGGTTTTGACATGTTAAAAAGATCTGTCATTCCGTTATTCATGTGTTTTTCCCCCTTAATTTTTCACTTTCTTCAATACATATCTGCTGGAATTTTGGTCCATCCGGTGAAACAATTGGAACAAAACGCAATTTTTCGCTTCCAATTCCTTTTTTATCAAGTATCTTTTTTGCCTCTTCAACTGCTTTTTTTGCTGTTTCAGTGCCATCAATATAATGACATAAACCTTCAGGGCAGGCTACAACCATTACCCTTTTTGCACTTTTCTCAAAAGGATATACCAGATCATCGATACTTAGTCTTCCTACACAAGGAACTTTTACAATTTTGACATCGCTAGGATATTTTAATCTAGAAACACCCGCTATATCTGCAGCGTTATAACCACATGTCTCTGAAGTATATGCGATGATGGAATCTGGTTCAATTGACAAAATCCCATCAATTTGACTTCTAAGTTGGTCAGTTGTAAGATGCCTAATCTGGATTGCCCCTTCTGGACAGACAGACACACATTTTCCACATCCTCTGCAAGCCATATCTATTATTTCATAATCCTTTGTTATCGCAGAATAATTACAAGCCTCGATACATTTACCACATTTTGTACATTTATCCATATCAATCTCTGCAGTTGTCAAATCGATAACTGATGTATCACTTTTTAAAAGTGTTGCAACTCTACTAGCTGCACTAGATGCATCAGTTATGCAGTCCTGTATCGATTTTGGAGCCTCTGCTGTTCCAGCTACATATATGCCCTCAACAGTTGTATCTACTGGGGCAATTTTTATATGCAAAGGCGATATAAAACCATCCAATCCATATGGCAAGTTAAGCAAAGCAGTCATCTCTTTGGTACCTTCAGATGGTTCCAATGCTGTTGCAAGGACTATTAAGTCAGAGTTTATCTGTAATAGTTTATCTGTAGATTTATCAAATACGTCAAAATATAGTTTCCCCTCTGCATCTTCCATTATCTCAGATGGTCTTCCTAAAATCATTTTTATATTGTTTTTTCTAAGTTGGCGATAGTATTCTTCATATCTTCTCCCAGGAGCTCTAATATCAATGTAGCACATATTGATTTCAGCATCTGGGAGTTTAGATCTAGTAATCTTTGCATTTTTAGCTGAATACATACAACATATATTTGAACAATACTCATGATGTCTCTGGTCTCTAGAACCTGCACATTGTATAAAAGTGACTGTTTTAGGCTCTTTGCCATTACTTGGACAAAGAATTTTTCCCTTTGTTGGCCCAGCAGGAGTTATCATTCGCTCTAACTGTAATCCATTTATAACATCTGGGTGCTCAAAATTATATTCTGTATTTGATAAATCCATTTGTTTATAACCTGTAGCTACAACTACAGCACCGATCTTTATTTTTTTTGTTTTTGGTTTCTGATTATAATCTATTGCACCAGCAGGGCATACCTTCTCACATACCCCACATTTATTTTTTGTTATTTTCAAACATGCATCAGATTCAATAAAAGCTACTTCAGGAACACAGGAGTCAAAAGGAATATGGATTGCTTTTGTATCTTTTAATCCAAGTTCATATTCTGATGGAATAGAAACAGGACATTTCTCAGTACACAAACCACATCCAGTACATTTACTCGGATCAACATACCTTGGGCGGGTTTTAACCGTAGCAACATACTCACCAGGTCTTCCAGAAAAATCTACAAGCTCAGATAGTGTCATCATATCAATATTTGGATGAGAACTAACCTCGTTCATTATTGGTGACGCCGTACACATAGAACAATCATCAGTTGGAAACGTTCTACCAAGTTTTGTCATATTACCACCAATAGCAGGGCTTTTTTCTACAAGAAACACATGAAAATCTTTATTTGCAAGTTCCAAAGAAGCATGCATACCTGCTATCCCTGCACCTATTACTAAAACATCTCTATTTAAGGAAATTTCTTTTTTGAGTATTGGCTCATGGTATCTCACCTTATTTATTGCTCCACTAATTATTGCCAATGCTTTCTTTGTTGCTTTTTCTTTATCAGTATGAACCCATG
Organism: uncultured Thermoplasmatales archaeon; assembly: GCA_964517155.1. GTDB lineage: Archaea > Thermoplasmatota > E2 > DHVEG-1 > DHVEG-1 > PFL35. Next base: position 11,240 of record CAZFAZ010000035.1, on the reverse strand, counting down.
AACAATGCTCTCTAATATTTGCCATTTCCCACATATAGGGATTTAATTTCTGTTGGATACAATTTTTGAATATATTCCAATGGTGTTTTGGAGAACAACTGGCCACAACAACCCTATCTATATCTTTGTCTTTCTCTAGAGTCTCTAAAATTGACTTTTGTCCAGACTCAGAACACAAAAAAAGATGATCTTTTACAACAAGATCTTTATTTTTAGAAAGCTCATCCTTTAATTTTTTAATATTAACTGTGTCGGCTATATTGTCTCCACAATGACAAAGAAATACACCAATTTTCGAATTTTTATTAGTATCGCCCATAAATTTGCCCTCCTTTTGCACTAAATATTTTTCACAATATTTTGTGAGCTAATTTCTAACATTTTTTATAATTTATCAACTTATTTACGTCAATTAGTGATATTTTTATTTACCTTTTTTGGAATGGGAGCTCTAATAACATCGGTTTTATCAAAAGTTGAAAGGTAAAAATTTTTTGTTAAGTAGATAGCATTCTTTGGACATATATCTTCACATAGGCCACAGAAACAACATTTTCCAAGATCTATTTTCGGATAAGTCTTTGGGCACTTATCCTTATATTCTTTAGGTGCTTCTACCATCTCTATCGCCCGATTAGGACATATATTTACGCACAGCCCACAGCTTATACATTTATCTATATCATATGCATGTTCCCCTCTGTACCCATCAGGAATGGGAATTGATTCATGCGGAAATTTAACAGTCATAGGTTTTGAAAACAAATTTTGAAATAATTTTATTAATATTCCCAGTTTCATTATATCACCTATCCATATCAGCAGGGCATATATTCAAACTCCAATAAACAGCTGGCACATCCGCAATTTGTGCCCCTTTTAACAAATATTCAAGAACAGGGATCATGTGGAGAAAGTCGGGTCCCCTAATTTTACACCTGTACGGCGTGCTTCCTCCATCACTTACCATATAAATAGCTGCCTCTCCTCTTGCTATTTCATTTCTAACATACACTTCACCATTTGGTATTTTAACTGAGAGTTTAGGTTTTTTCAAAGATGGTACTATTACATCTCCCTTTGGCAACTTTTCCAAAGCTTGTTTTACAATTTTTACCGATTGTTTCATCTCTTCTAACCCAATAATGTATCTAGCATATGCATCTCCTTCTTTTCTTACTGGTACCTCAAAGTCTAATCTGTCATATATTTCATAGGGTTCATCTTTTCTTACATCGGTATTCATCCCTGAACCCCTTAATACAGGTCCTGTCGCCCCTAACCTTATTGCATCTTCTGCTTTTAAAACTCCAACATCTTTTGCCCTAGCAGTTAAAGCAGGATTTTCTAACTCTTCAAGTTTTATCATTTCATCTATTTTATCTAAAACTTTGAGTATCTTGTCTTTTGCACAATTTGGAAGATCCCTTCTCACACCACCAGGACATATATAACCCGCAGGGTATACTCTCCCGCCTGTTATCATCTCAAATAAATCTAATATATAGTCTCTATACCCAAAGGCCATTTTAAATCCGGTATCAAAACCGGTACCTATTGAAAACACACCATACCAAATAATATGAGACTGAATCCTAGAAAGCTCTGCCATTATCACTCTTATATATTTTGCCCGTTCTGGTACATCAATGCCCATTAACTCGTCTACTGCTTCAGCATGAATCAAATTCCAGTTTAATGGTTCCAGTACACAAAGCCTATCAGATAGAACAGCATTTTGTAATGGTGTTCTATATTCCATCAGCTTCTCAAAACCTCTATGTAAGTAACCAGGATCAGCTACAGCAGATACCACTGCTTCTCCATCTATTTTTAATTTAACACCAAAGTTACCCGACCCTGGATGCGCAGGACCAAAATATAAATCATATTCTGTGCCTTTAGGAGCAGGTTCCATCTCATTAATCATAGTAAACCTTTTCTCTCTCATTTTTTTTATCATAAAACTTTTCTCTCACATATTCTCTCCATTCAAAATCCTTTCTGAATGGGGGCATATTTTCCCAATCCTCCAAAAAGAGGGGAGATAAATTAAGATTACCCTCAAATTTTACACCAAATAATTCGTGAAGTTCGCGTTCATGTATCTGAGCGTTCTCTCCCCAGATGGAAGTTACAGAGCTGATAACTGGATTCTCTCTACCAATTTTTGTTTTTATAGTAACAAGTATTTTATCATTGTATGACCACAGATGATAGGTAACCTCATAATTCCTATCCTTTAACCAATCGGTAACAGATATCATCGATAGATGAATAAATCCATGGTCTTTTAGCCATGTACACATCTCCATTAGTTTATTTGCATCTGTAGTTATCCATATCCTTTGTTCCCTCTGAATTATTCCATTAGCTTTAAACTTGGATTTTATCTCATCGATTAACTCAGTTCCTTTTATGGCCATTTTATTCTAACTCCTTTACATGCTGAAAAATTTTCTCACAGGCTTCAAATACCGCTTCTGGTCTAGGTGGACATCCTGGTATATACATAGTAACGGGTAAATAATCCTCTAATCTCTTGATTGTATTATAAGAATCCCAATACATGCCACCAGTCATAGTACATGAACCTAAAGCAATTACAACTCTAGGCTCAGCCATCTGTTCGTATACTCTTTGTGCTCTTTTGATTGACTTAAGGGTTTGATAACCAGCAATAAATAAAACGTCAGCATGTCGAGGTGTTCCAACAATAATCATTCCAAATCTTTCCATATCCCATCTAGAACCCACAACTGGCACCAATTCAGCAAATCCACAGGAGTTAAACCAGTTAAAAACCCATATAGCTTTTATAAGCTTCCTCATCGTTTTTGCTTTTTCTGATCTTTTAACCATCATATCTTCACCGCTTCATATAACAAATACGACTGTAACTGATTTTTCGTTTTTTTATTGTTTATACATTTTCTCACCAGCAAGAACAGGAACATCAAGCCAGTTTTCAGGTGGAACAAAAGGACATACGTAGTTCTCACTATATGCACACCAGGGAGTATATGCTAAATTAAAATCGAGAATCCATTTTCCATCTGGATTTTGATGTGTTCCAGGTTCAAGGTCAAGATAACGTCCTGCTCCATAAGTTTCCTTACCGCTTGTAGCATCACGGAAAAGCACAGATACATTTTCTTCCGCAGGACTACTTTTATATGTCTGAAGTATGCAGTTCTTATCCTCAATTTTGAAACGGAATTCGCCCCAGCGAATTAACTCACGTTCCCCTCCTTTTGAGTCTTTTACTTTTAATAATTTTTTTTCTTTATGTTCATGAAGAGCAATCTCGAATCTGTACTTAGAATCTAGAGGATAATAATTAAGTCCTTTAAACTGCAATAATCTATCAGGTGGTATTGGTGATTGCGGATGACCGCTGCCAAAGAACACATCTTTTTCTTTACGAACTCTTTCGATGTCTTCCCTCCATTCTTTAATATTTATCATAATTATCACATTTATTTTGTCATTAAATATTATTTTAAATCCAAACGTAAGTTATCTATCTGTATTAAATTTTTTCCTTATTTTTAGCAATATACTCAAGAACTTTAGATGGGGTTCTAACCGTGCAGAATATTTTCTTCTCTTTATCCATGAAATTCCCATATCCATCTATTTTCATAATTTCAAAATGTTGCTTAACAATCAAAGCAGATTCATTCACTTCTCTTGAAATATCATAAATATTAACACAGTCCTTTTTCTCGTCAACCGCTTTTTTTATTCTCCTATGTTGTTTCACCCAATCATTAACCATTTGGTATCCTACTCCTTGATAAAATCTATTCTTAAACTATAAACTGATGTGTTCAATTAAATGTCATAGTAAAGTATTTTTCCCCCCATTTTTATTCATGGCTACACCTGCTATGTGTTTCCCACAAAAGGGGCAACGCTCATTCTCAATGTTGTTCAGAGTTGTATTAAACATCTTTCTCTGAATCAGAAGTTTCCCGCAATTTGGGCAATAAGTATTTTCCCCCTGGTCGATATTTCCTTGGTAGACATATTCCAATCCCGCACTTTTACCTATCGCAGCAGCTTTTCTTAAGGTTTCTACGGGCGTTGATGACACACTATTTAGCTTGTATGTTGGATAAAAAGCTGTGACATGCCAGGGGATACAAGCATCTATTTCAATTATAAAATCTGCGATACTCTGCAGCTCATTTGAAGAATCGTTATAGCCAGGTATAAGAAGCGTTGTCACTTCAACCCATATTCCAAGTTCATGATGAAGTTTGATATTGTCTAGAACTGGTTGAAGTCGAGCACCACAGACCTTTTTATAAAAACCATCATTCATAGCTTTTAAATCTATATTTGCTGCGTCTAAATAGGGAGAAATCTCCTTTAATGCCTCCTCGCAGATGTAACCATTGCTTATAAAGAGATTTTTTAAACCTTTTTTATGCGCAATTTTAGCGATATCGTATGCATATTCATAAAATATAGTTGGTTCAGTGTAAGTATATGCTATAGACTGGCAGTTGTTATCTAAAGCATTTTCAACGACATTTTCAGGGGAAATATCTTCACCAATTATTTCCTTTGTAACTTGGGAGATTTCCCAGTTCTGACAATGTAGACAATGGAAATTACATCCCATTGTTGCTATTGAATATGCTGTTGACCCTGGATAAAAATGAAACAATGGTTTCTTCTCGATAGGATCTATATGGCTTGAAGCTAATTTTCCATACACTAATGTATAAAGTTTGCCATTTCTGTTTTCCCTGACCTCACATACTCCTTTTTTTCCCTCTGGTATAATACATCGATGATAACAAAGATTACATTTAACCTTGTTGTTTTCAAGCTTCTCGTAAAACATTGCTTCTTTCATATTACCTTCAACATTTTATCTAAAGCATTTTTAGCTTTTATTCGTATTTCTTCAGAAACAATAACCTCATGTTTCATATTTTCCAAAGATAGTTTTATTTTTAATAGAGTTATTTGGTTCATACCTGTACAACGAGTCCCAACTGGATAGAAAACTTTACTAGGGTTATCATCCCTCAATCGATATACAAAGTTATCCTCTGTTCCAACAATAAACTCTTGTTGACCTGTTTGTGCTACATGTTGTGACATCTGCGAAGTACTCCCAACAAAATCTGCTGCATGTCTTACCGTGGTTGTACATTCAGGATGGACAATTATCTCTGCATTTGGTTTTGTTTTCTTTAATCTTTTTAGCTGGTTTAACGTGATATTTTCATGAACATAGCAGAATCCATCCCATAAAATAATCTCTTTGCCGGTACATTCAGCTACATACCCTCCTAAGTTTTTATCAGGAGGAAATAAGATTTGATCTTGATGCAGAGATTTTACTACCCTTACAGCATTAGCTGAAGTACAACAAATATCAGACTCGGCTTTAACTGCCGCTGAACTATTTACATAGCTCACAACTGCTGCATTTGGATATTCCTTTTTCTTAATTTTTAGCTGTTCAACAGTAGCCATATCTGCTAATCCACAACCCGCATTTTCATCTGGTAAAAGAACAGTTTTATCTGGGTTAAGAATAGAGGCATTTTCGGCCATAAATTTTACACCACAAAAAACAATTACATCGGCAGAAGTACTAACAGCTTTTTTACTTAGATCTAAAGAATCCCCGGTAAAATCTGCTATATCTTGAATTTCTCCTGGCTGATAGACATGCGCAAGGAGGATGGCATTTTTATTATTTTTCAAAAGTCTAATTTCCTCTAACGTTTTATCTATTTTTTTCATATTTTATACCTTAAGATATCTCACTATTATTTTTTTGTAGGCAGTCTTTACAAATGCCTTTAGAATATCCACATGTTTCATCAACATGATGTCCTTCTAACTCAATCCTCTGGCGAACCGTTTCTACACTTGGGCATTTGAAATTTATGTCATAGATTCTGCCACATTTTGTGCAAAAGAAATGATGATGCATTTTGGTTACGTAGTCATATCTTAGTTCAGAACCTGAAATAGTAAGCGTTTGAATAATACTATGTTTTTTGAATATTTCTAATGAGTTATAAACTGTTGTTTTCGAAAGTGAAGGGTTTTTTTCTTTAAGGTATAAATAGATTTGGTCAGCTGTTGGATGTGCTCTACTAGTATCTAAGTATCTTAGTATTTCTAACCTTTGAGGAGTGATTTTGATTGAATTTTTTCTTAACAGCTTTAAGTATTTTTTTAACATACATTTCAAATGAGTATCAGTAAAACATATAATTTCATTTAGCAATATTTAATTAACTGATAGGCCCTCCTTTCCATAAATCTTCTTTAATCTTCCTGCCCGCTTTGGCTTCCCACTCTTTAATTTTAATTGAATATTTCTCACGGATTTTATCACCGATTCCAAGACCATTATATGCACAGAATGGAACAATTCCTTCTTCTGTTACATAATGAATTACACATCGTTGTAAACGGTCAACATTTAGGTTAAATGCATCTTGGAACCACATACTTCCAACAAATAGACTATTGTAATGAAATCCCCTTAGTGAATCGTAATTTCCACCAATCGCTGCATCTTTTAAAAGTTTTTTTAGATTAAAACCATGGGGGGCCTTATCATAATCAACAAATTTATCAATATTTTTCATAAATGCAGCGCCAACTCTTATCTTTTTCAAAGGACCTTTGATTTTGCTTTGTCTATCTATGAATTTAAACATAGCCTCAACGTCAATGAAACGAGTAACAGGTATGACTTTACCATCCTCATAAAACAAGTATGTTGCTCCTCCGCAACCCGGATGTGCTGTGAACTCCACCTGAGTTTCACCTTTAAGTATTTCAATAAGTTTTGAAATAGGATATACAAAGGGTACAGGGTAAAAGTCATCTCGTGAGATTTGACCATTGAATCTTTTTTCAATAACTTCTAACATACTTACATAATCTACACGTTGTTTCTCACGTTTTTCATCATTAATCCTACTAACACGACCACAAAAAGATATCGGCTGAAAATTTACACCACGTACAATATCCATATTATCTAAAGCAAATTTAACAATATCTCCAGCTTCATGGACATTTTTATCACCAATTAACACAGGGACAAGAACAACTTTTAGATCTACCTTGCGCAAGTTTTTTATTGCTTGTTTTGCTTGGTCAATCCAAGGATTAGTTTCCTTTGTCATTCCATCGAAACTCATATAGATCGTATTTACTTTCCTATCCTTCAGATGTTGACAATATTTTATACTTTCTGCAAGTTTTATCCCATTAGTATTTACTTGAATATGTGAAAAACCAAGTTCTTTGCCCATATCAATTATTTCAAAAAGGTCTTCTCTTATAGTAGGTTCTCCTCCTGTAATCTGAAGTGCTTTAGAACCTATTGGGTGCTCATTTCTTGCTTGTATTAACATGTCTCTAATTTTATCAAGAGAAGGCTCATAGATATATCCAGTAGCACCAGCATTCATAAAACAATAGCTACATCTAAGGTTACATCTATTGGTAATCAAAAGATTCGTCAAAACAGTCTGAGATTTATGTTCATCATATAATGCAGGCTCATCAAAAATTTTAGTTTTAACATCTGGAGATGGTCCACCTGTAACCTTATATTTCATCCATTTTTTATATAATACAGAGTCACCAAAATATATTTCTTTAAAAGAACCATGTTTATCACACTTTTTAGTAATCCATACTTTTCCATTTTCTTCAACAATTTCAGCAGGAATTTTTTTGATTTTTCCTTCTTGATAACATGCTGGGCAAACTGAATATGTTTTTTCTAATTCTTTCATTTACTCTCCCTCACCATCTTTATCGCCTTCACAGGGCATACATTTGCACAAATACCACATCCCTTACAATAATCATAATCAATATCTACAGAATCATCTTCGTTTCTCCAAATTACTGCTTCCGGGCAAAATATCCAACACCTCAAACATTTTACACATTTATCTTTATCAAGAATAGGTTTGAATACTCTCCAAGTACCTGTTTTCCCCATAGCACCAACTTTTGGATATGATATAGTGGTGACTATGTTTTTGTGTTTTTTTACATTTAACTGATACTTTGATTGGTAATCCATACTTTCTTCCTCTAATTATCTGTTAAAGACAAAAAGGATAATGCGATATTTATTTCTTTTAAACATTTATCTGTATGTTGTTTCACTAGATCAAGATAGATGTTTTCTTCATATGATACCAAAAATGATGCTGTTTCTTTTGCATGTTTTTCTAATTCTTGTAAACTTTGTTTTAGTTCATATAAATTCTCATCCATACTATCCTCCAATAAATTTTATTGATTACTATGTAGTTACAGTTTTGGAAACACGTTCATCTTTCAAGTTTTTATCAATAACTCTTCCAAGTCTCTTCATGCCTTCATCTATTTGATCATCAGTTGAATAAGAAAAATTCAGCCTCATTGAATTACCGCAACTACCATCAACGCAAAATGCCTTACCGTAAACATAAGCAACTTTTTCTTCTATTGCATCTAAAAACATCTTTTCAGTATCAATTCCTTCTGGAAGCGTCACCCAAGCAAACATTCCCCCCTTTGGCTTATGACAAACATAACCCTTTGGAAAATACTTCTTCATTGAACTAATCATGATATCACGCTTTGGTTTGTACATCTCACAGATTTTCATAGTATGTAAATCCAAAGAACCACGCTTCATAAATTCGTTGACAATAAACTGAATAAATGTGTTTGTGCACAGATCCAACGCCTGTTTACATATCTCCATTCTACGAGTAAGATCCTCAGATGCAACCGTCCAAGCAAGTCGAAAACCAGGAGACAAAATCTTTGAAAATGTAGACATATAGATTACATGATCCTCATCATCAAAAGCCTTGATAGGTTTCACAAAACCTCCATCAAAACGAAGTTTACTGTATGGATCGTCTTCTACAATTAGTAAGTCATATTCATTTGCTATCTCTATTAGCTTTTTTCTCCGTGACTCAGGCATAATAACACCAGCAGGATTCTGAAAGGTAGGTATAACGTAGATAAACTTTGGAAGAATTTCATCCTTGAGTAGTTTTTTAATTGTTTCTTCAAGAATATCAAGCCGCATGCCATCTTTATCCAGAGGTATCCCAGTTAGGTTACTCTCATAGCTCCTAAATGCATTAATTCCGCCTAAGTAAGAAGGCAGTCCAACAAGTGCGGCATCTCCTGGGTTAAGAAACATCTTACCAACTGTATCTAAAGCTTGCTGAGATCCACTAAAAATAATAATATTTTCATCAGTTGCTTCTATACCTTCTTTTTGTGCTCTTTCTGCAATAGCTTTTCTTAAATCTAAAAGTCCTTGCGTGGTACCATATTGAAGCGCGGTTTTTCCATATCGCCGATAAACGTCTTGAGTGACTCCTTCTAAATCTTCAATTGGAAAAGATTTTGGATTTGGCAGACCCCCTGCAAACGATATAATCTCAGGATCTTGAGTAACCTTTAACAACTCTCTTATTACGGATTTCCGCATTTTACTTGCTCTATCTGAATATAATCTATCCAAATCTTTCATATAACATTAATCTCCCTGTTGCTAATAAGGTATATAACTAATTTTTACCATCTTCCTCTGCCACCCCCACCTCGTCCACCACCTCTGCCATCTCTAGGTCCTCTACCAAGCCCTCTTCCTCTACCTGCACCCATGCCTCTTCCGTGCCCAATTGGCATATACTGGTTATAATTCTGGTTTGTAGCTTTACCTATTTTATTTTTGTAATATTCTCCATTTAAAACTATGGCTTTTTGAGGGCAAGCATCTGCAGCATCCTTTAGGCAATCTGCATTTTCATCTTTTATTTCTGCTTTACCATCAACCATTTTAAATCCACTTGGGCAGACACTTACACAGATACTGCAACCAATACATCTTTCTTTGTCTATCTTTAGTTTCACTGTAATACAATCCCCCTTCTATTGCTCTTTTCTTTTTCTTCAAAAATTTCATTAATATTCTCTTTAATTATCTCGAGAGATTTTTTAATATCTGGTTCTCTAATAATTACGGGTACAAACCTTTTTTTCAATCTTTCTATATTTGGGCCCATTATCTTTCCAACCAAAATATCAACATCTTTTAAAACTGAAGATGTTGCTTTTGCTTTAGCTGGATCTCCATGAGTTATTGTCTCATCCTCTTCATATTTTGCATTTTCCCTTGTTTCTTTTAAAAAAATCTCCCCATTAGAATACGTCCATATTTGAAAATATTTTGACATACCAAAATGTTCATCTGGTTTTATTATTTTTTTATTATCTGTTCCAATAGCAATAACTAAATCTTCTGTTATATTTTTTATAGCGTTTTGTGGACAATTTTTTAAACACAGTCTACAATCAATACATCTAGCTCTATCAAAAACTGCAATCCCTATCTTTAAATCAACAGATATGGAGTTTTCGGGACATTCAATTTCACAAATCCCACAACCTACACATTTATTTTTACTAATGTTCATCATCTCATATTCTCCTCCCAATGTCCTCTCTGTATTCTTTTACAATCTTAGGATCCTCAAGCGAGTCTATTGTAAATTTAACTCTTCTTTTCATTCCCAACTCTGGTACAAAATGAGTTAAAAAATCACCAAATTCACTATTTTCTCCTTCACAACCTACATGATTGTAATTTTTGTTACCGATTTTTTCTAACCTGTTGAACAAATAACCTTCAAATGTCAATTTCATTTTTTATTATCTCCTACAAAAAATATTCCTTCTGATGTAAATAATTTACAGAGTCTACATATTTCCGGGACAACAGATCCATTTCCATTATTGAAAATTCTTTCTGCAGATATTTTTATTTCTTCAAGAATTGCTACATCAGTAACATCAAAATTTCCTCTTTTACCAGACAAATATTGAGAAACAGCAGCAGGAGTAATCCCTAGTTTATCTGCAGTTTCTTTTTCATTAAGATTAAAATTATTAATCATACATTTAGCAATTTCCTTTCTTAAGACAGGCAATCCATGCCATACTATATATTCACAGGGCGTATATTTCATATTATCACATTTTATTAGTAAATTTATCTCTGCATTTTTGTTAATTTAAGTTAATATTCTAGTTTTTTTAAAAGTTCATTATAGGCAATATTTACATCGATGATGTTGTCTTTTAAACGTTTAATAATAACATCTATGTTCTCAGTAGTTACAGCACCTCTTGCAGATGGTTCAACTAAACCTTCTTTT
>CAZFAZ010000034.1:0-33719 GCA_964517155.1 uncultured Thermoplasmatales archaeon | reverse complement strand
AATATAAACTTAAGAATACCTGAAAAAAGAGTAACAGCCTTGATAGGTCCTTCAGGATGCGGAAAATCAACACTAATAAGATGTCTAAACCGCATGAATGATATAATCGACGAATGCAAAGTAAACGGACAAATATATCTAGATAAACAAGACATAAACTCAAAAACATCAAACGTGGTAGAATTAAGACGAAAAGTTGGAATGGTCTTTCAAAAACCAAATCCTTTCCCAAAAAGCATCTGGGAAAACATAGCATACGGACCAAAAATGCAGGGCTTAAAAAACAAGAGAAAACTAGACACAATAGTAGAACAAAGCCTGAAAGATGCAGCCCTCTGGGATGAAATGAAAGACAGACTCGACCAATCAGCAATGGGAATATCAGGTGGACAACAACAAAGACTCTGCATCGCAAGAGCACTATCAATTCAACCAGAAGTAATACTCATGGATGAACCATGCAGCGCACTAGACCCGATTGCTACAAAAAAAATAGAAGACTTAATACATGAACTAAAAAAACAATACACCGTAGTAATAGTAACACACAACATGCAGCAAGCAGCAAGAGTATCAGATTACACAGCATTCATGTACCTGGGAGATTTAATAGAATTTGGCCCTACTAGAAAACTTTTTGTAAAACCTGAAAAAGAAACCACTCAAAATTATATAACAGGGAGATTCGGTTAAAAAAATCACAATTTATTAAGCGGCATCTTAAGTTCCATATTTTGATAAAAAAAAGTAAGAGTTACCTCGTCAGCAGATTTTGAAAAACTATATGTATAAGAGGGGGCAATGTTAAAATATAAACTAGTATCTGAGTTAGAATAATCATGATAAATCTGCAACTCACTGCCCACCGTATCCCAATTTAACCATTGAACACTAACAGAACCTTTATCAGATTTTGGTTTTGTCTCAATTTTTACAGAATTATTATCATGAAAACTCCAATATTGATCAATATAATCATCAGCAGCACCAGACATATCACCAAGCTGCCAATTACCAATAAATCCAGCATTATATAAAACTCCACCAGAAGTTAACGCAGAAAAAATTCCGAATTGAAAAGTTAAAAAAACTGCAATAACTAAAACTGCAAACATAAAAAAGACGGGTTTTAAATCAAACTTTGCCTTTGGCTTAAACTGCTCTTTTTTTTCCAATTCCTTTAAATCTTTTTTATCAAGTTTTTCAATTCCAATTTTTGAAAAATCTTTACCTTCTTGAAAAGAAGACTCATAATTTCGAGGTTTTTTAGAAACTTTTTTAGTTTTAAAATCAAAACGACAATGTTCACATATACTAGCATTTTTTCCAACCCAACTACCACAATATGGACATTGGGTTTTATCACTCAAATTTGGAGTTATTTCTAATCTCAAAGCATCTTTTTGCAATGGTTTTTTTGCTTCAAGTTTTTTATTTAAAAGTTCTTCTTTAAGCTCTTTATAACAATTAGAACAAATATCTGTTTTTTTCCAGACAGCAATATTGCTGGGGCATTTTTTAATATCTCTTTCTATTCCAGAATACCCACATCGTTCACATTTTTTCAGAAAGTTATTCCTCCTGCGATTAATTCTACATTATTCTCACATCATTAAAAAGCCTTTAATATGTAATCTATATAGAATATGTTTAAAGATTAGGAAAGTATATACCAAAGTCAGATAATATTAAGAAAAGATATAAAACAAATTTTGTTATTTATATATCAAATGGTGGAGGAAAAAAATATGTTTATGGATGCTAAAAAATATGACACTTCATGGAGACCAAAAATTTCTGGAGCATTAGCAGTTTCCTGGCTTATATTTATTATAGCATGGCTTGCGTTTTTTTCTGCAGAAATTCATCCTTATGAAAAAAAAATCGCAATAATACTGCTGTCACTTTTAATTTTAATAGTTTTAATAGGTAGTATTTGGATAATATGGTCAATAAGACTCATTCCAAAAGGAGGATGGCAGATGATGCATATCACAGGTTTTAGATCAAGAATTATAACATCTATTATTCTACCACTCATTGGCATTTCAGGCCTTATTTATTATTTCTGGAATTACAATTTTACTATATGGCAACATATAGCAGTTATTATGATATTGATTCTATCTATAGGTCTTATCCTAAGTTTTGTCTGGACATCCTGGAAGAAAAAGACATGTTCTGATTTTGAAGAAAAAATGGAGAAAATGGGTGAAGACATAGGTAAAAAAATTGAAGATGCAATTGATAAAAAATTCAACAATGACAACAATTAAAAAATCTATTAAACTCGTATAGCTTAAAAAATAATACTTTTTGTATAAAGTTTTATAAGAGTATTTTATTTCTAGTTTCTTTACATGCAGGGGTAGCCAAGCCTGGTCTACGGCGATAGACTCAAGATCTATTCCTGAAGAGGTTCGCGGGTTCAAATCCCTCCCCCTGCATAACTTTATTATTTTTTATTGAAAAAAATTTATACAAAAAACTGCCAAATTTCTAACATCAGTTTAAAATACTTCTTTAGGTTACACTTTTTAGTTAAAATTTGGAGGAATGTCTCATATTTGTTAAAGATATAATGAAAAAGGAAATTGTAAAAATTGATGTTAATAGTACAATAAAAGATGCATGTACTTTATATAAAAATAAAAAAATTGGTTCTTTATTTGTAATTGAAAATGAAGAAGTCGTTGGCATTATTACAGAAAGAGATATCATTGAAAGGACTATTTGTTTAGATATAAACCCAAATACAACTAAAGTTAGAGAAATAATGAGTACAGATGTAAAAACCATAGATGTTAATGATACTATTAATTATGCAATTTCGATTTTAAAGGATAATCACATTAAAAAATTGGGAGTAACTGAAAAAGATAACCTTGTGGGTATTGTTACTGTTACGGATATTGCTTATACAAGGCCAGATATTCGCAGATTTATCCAAGAATAAGTTTTTAGATTTTACTTTTACAGAATATTGAAAAGGATTTGCTTTGGAAAAAACCAAAAATAAAAATTGCTAATTTTTACGATTATTTTATATATTTGTAAGTTAATATTAATATGGTAAATATCATGTCATACAGAGAAAATTTCCAATCATTTATACCTGAAAAAACAAGTATGCCTGAGCTAACATTAAAAGCAGTGTTAGTAGGCGCATTACTTGCAATCATTTTAGGCTCAGCAAACGCTTATTTTGGACTTTACGCAGGAATGACTGTATCTGCAGCAATTCCCGGTGCAGTTATGGCTTTTGCATTACTTAAACCACTAAAAGGAACAATTCTTGAAGTAAACATTGGAATGATGGGTGCCGCTGCAGGAACAGCACTTGCTGCAGGTGTTATTTTTACTATACCTGCAATGCTATTTCTAGGAACTTGGACAGAAATACACTACGTAGAAACAACGATAGTTGCATCTTTAGGAGGTATACTTGGAGTACTATGGATGGTATCACTAAGAAGAGCCCTTATAATAAAAACAGATCTTCCATTTCCAGAAGGCGTAGCAGTAGCCGCAGTACTTACCACAACAGTAGGTGATGGCACAAATAAAAAAACAGATCATGGAGTATCAGGAATATGGTTATTGATAGGAGCAGTTCTAGGCGCACTATTAAAATTTGGGCAAGTAGGACTTAAAGCAATACAAGGAAGAATAGAGGGAATAATAAGCATAGGAAAATTTAACATCGGATCTGGAGAAAACGATGCATATATATATGGCGGGCTTGCAACATCACCAGCACTACTTGGAGTAGGATGGATAATAGGACCAAAAATAGCATCATATGTACTAGTCGGAGGACTCCTCGGATGGGTAATAATAACGCCATTAATACTTCTTGCAACAGGAATGCCCTCAGGAATATCTGAACCATTAGATGCTTTCTTTTATGTATGGAGCCATTATGTAAAATATATCGGCGTAGGAGCAATGCTTGTTGGTGGATTATACACAATATTTAAACTGCGAAACAATCTTGCAGATGGAATAAAAGAAGCAATAATAGGAATAAAAAGTGGACATGAAATCACAAAAAAACGAACAGACAAAGATTTGAATTCTAAATATGTATTCTTAACAATAGGATTACTTACAATACCAATATTTCTTGTGTACATGTGGTTATCACAAAATATACTAGTCTCAGGAATAATGGCTGTATTTGCAATACTTTTTGCTTTTATCGCCAGTGCTATCGCAGGATACATGGCAGGGCTTGTTGGCTCATCAAACAACCCCACATCAGGAGTAACAGTATCAATACTTTTGATAACCTCATTAATACTTTTAGGATTAGGATTTTCAGGTACAACATCATTTGGCGTAGCATTACTTATTGCAACAGTAATTGCATGTTGCGCAGCAATATCAGGGGATGTACTGCAATCAATGACTGCAGGGCAAATGATAGGCGCAACACCCTGGAAACAGCAACTGGCAGAACTTGTAGGAATAATTGCAGCAGCACCAGTACTTGCGTTTGTAGTATCAGCACTGCATAAAGCATATACAATAGGCAGTGTTAATTTGCCAGCACCACAAGCAGGACTCATGGCTGGAGTAATACAAGGAGTACTAGGCGGAGAAATGACATGGCCGTTTGTACTCGCAGGGATGGTTCTTGCATTTGTTTTGATATTAATCAATATACCAGTATTACCCGTAGCAATTGGGATATATCTACCATTTACACTTGCAACACCTATATTTGCTGGTGGGGTAATAAGACATATAACAAATAAAAAAATTGAGAAGAAATACGGTTCAAGCAAAGGCGAAGAAATAAGTGAATGGGAGCTTGCAATAAAACAAACAGAAGTAAAACCAAAAGAGCGTATAGTACGAACAGGTCTTCTATTCACAGCAGGACTTATCGCAGGAGAAGCACTCACAGGAGTAATAGTTGCATTTATAATTATAGCAGGTCTAAATATCACAATTTTTGATATACCCCCAGTTCTCCCCGGGTTTTTGATATGGATATTTATAGCGATTCTAGTGTATTATATACCTCTAAGGGTGTTGTTTAACAAGGAGCAATAAAAAAAATTATTATATAAGGTTTCAATAACCCTATATTATGATAGATGCGTTTCTGGCTATATTTGTCCCATTATTTATTATAGTAAATCCTTCATCAACACTAGCACTTTTTTCAGCAATAACTGGAAAGTATTCAAAAGAAGAAAGAAAAAAAACTGCAAAAAATACTATAAAATATGCATCGATTCTCTTAATCATTTTTGCAATAACTGGATCAGGTATACTAGAATACATGGGAATTCAGATATATTCATTAAGAATCGCAGGTGGAATACTACTTTTATTTGTGGGTCTTGATATGACCAGACGCGGACAACAATTTGGAGAAACTCCTCCAGGAAAAGACCAAAAAACAGATTACGCGCTTGTACCACTTGCAATGCCGTCTCTTGCTGGACCTGGAGCAATAACTGTTACAATTGTAAGCATGAAAGTATTACCTATAGACTATAATATTTCATGGTGGATGGCAGTAATTATCGCAATACTTGCAATACTATTAACCATGATTATAACCTATCTTATATTCCTAAGCTCAACATATGTTATAAGAGTACTTGGAGAAAAAGGAATGGATGCCTTTACAAGAGTTATGGGACTTTTAACTGTTGCAATTGCAATTCAGTTTATGTTTAAGGCAATTGAAGAATGGTTAAAATTTCATAGTTTTCTTTGAATATTTACTTTAAAAAATTTTTAATGTATTTGTTTGACTTTTTATATGCCATATCAATAAATAATTTAGCATCTTTAAGTGAATCTTTGACTTCATCCTCAGTAAAAATAGCACCAACAACATAATCTGATGTTTCGCGAGATTCAAAAAGTCGCCTTAGTATTACACCATATCTTTTATCAATAAGGCCTTTTCCGACCATATGTAAACCTATTTCAGAAATTAAACCCGAATGTGTTTTAGCATCTCTACCAATTGAATATAACAAAGCCTTTGAAGCATGAAAAACAGCGTAATAAGCACGATTTATAGCATCAACATATTTTGAATCATTAAATAAAAGCTCAGCTGCTTCTAATCTTTCATTTGCAGCATCTAATTCTTTATGAACTAATTCTTTTAAGAAGCTTTCCTCCACTTAATATCTCCCCCTTTAAAACATCTTGAAAAAAAGGTTCATTTATCCTACTTTTAAAATCATGGATATTGAACCAAAAAATAGAGACAACTTTACCTGTTTTAAATAAAATTTCATCTGCAATTTCATCAGCCATAATCTTTGACTGTTTATCATAAGAAAAAACAGCGATATCTATATCTGAATCTATCCTAGATTGCTCTTTTGAAACTGAGCCATAAACAATTACAATACCAGGAATATCTTTGAAATCTTTCAATAAATCTTTATAATATCCTAACATAAACGTAATTGTTATATCTTAAAAGTATAAAAACCTCAGCATCAAACATATACACAATTTATTGATAAATTTTTATAACATTTATATCCTGAGGCACACCTAAAGAATTTGCGATAGCTGAGCATTTTGTACGCATCAGATAAGCAATAGGCCTATATTTTGTATCAGAAAAAGCTTCATAATTACCCATTCCTTTAGCAAGAATTATATCTGCTTGATCTAAAAGTTTCTTAACATTTGAAGGAAGTTTTTCAAAATCTACACCAACTGCAAAACAACCTGTTGTAAGTACATCATCTACTTCTTTATCAAGACCTATCTCAAGTGCATCATCCATTGTTGCATCAGATAAAATGTTTTCACCCTTCACAATAACAGTTAAAAAAATATCAGGATTAAGTTTCTTAAGCTCTCTACATAATATTTTATCAAATACTATCTCACCACAATTATCAGTAAAAAGTAACACGTTTTTTGCATCTTTTAAAATATCTTTTACTTTATCATAATCATCATAACCTAAATCATCTGAAACTGTTTCCTCAAAGATATCAAATAATTTATCAGGAGTACTGCTGGCACCGGCTATCCCAAAATCCATCATGTTACCAACAATGCTACACAACATACTCATACGAAGAGGATCTTCACAAACATTTAGCAGCTCTTCAACCCGAGGAATAAGTTTTTTAGCAGCTTTATTTGCCTGATTCTTTAAATCTTTATAAGGATCGTTATTCCCAAGTGTATCATATGCAAGTTTGTGAATCTTTGTAGCAATGCTAACACTACAGACATTTGGATCATACAACTCTGATAACAGAGTACATGCTTTCTTCATTGTTTCATTTATGAGTTTTTTATCCTTCGTACTAAGCTCTGCCTCAAAAAGAATACGCTTTAAAAGACAAGGGACACACTCTGCTTGTATATTCATATTTATCAAAACCTGAAAGCAAAAACATATATTATAGTGTTTTTAAAAGATAAAATCCTTCATCTTTAAAACCAAGTTTTCGATAATACTGTTTAACTCCAACACCACTTAAAACAAAAAGATGTTTTTTATCAAACTCTTCAATACATATTTTTTCTGCTTCTTCAAGCAATTCTTTACCATAACCTTTATGTTGCAAGCTTTTTTTTGATTTTTCACCAAGAGATAGTTCTTGACCTACGACTTTTAGCTCACGTATAATCATACATGGTTTTTTTTCAAGCTCAGCTCTATGAGAATTTACAATATCTCTAAGCCTAAGATAAGCAATTAAAGCATCATTTTTTTCATCAACTAAAGAAATAAAAATTTCTTCACTGTCACTTGCTTTATAAAAAATACTGTTAAGACCAATGTTTTCTTCGTTTAAATCTATTTTTTGTTTTAAATTTTTATGACCGATTTCACGACAGCGAATACACCTACATTGAATATTATTTTTCTCAAGTTCTTTTTCAACAAATTGTCTAAGATTGCTATTTTTTACCCCGGCATAAATAAAATTGGAAGGAATATCTCTTTGAATGCGCTGAATGCGCACCCACTCTGGAATAAATGTTTTAACCTCTGCAATAAGTTTTGCTGCATCATCCGTTTCTAGTGGCTTATAATCACCTTTTTTGTACATATCATACAGTTTCGTTCCTTTAATTGTAAGCGTGGGATAAATCTTAATCATATCTGGTTTAAACCTATCATCAGCAAAAATTGTTTGAAAAGATTCTAAATCCAAGTTAACATCAGAACCAGGTAAATTTGGCATCATATGATAAGCTACTTTAAAGCCAGAATCCTTTGCAATTCTTGTAGCAAGTATTGAATCTGCAACAGTATGACCTCTATTAATAATATTTAAAACCTCATCATAAACAGTCTGCACTCCAAGTTCAACTCTTGTTGCACCCCAAAAAAGCGCCATATCTGCATGACAAAGTCTAAACCAATCAGGACGGGTTTCAATTGTAAGACCAATACAACGGCTTTTAGCAGTTTCATTAAAAAGCTTTGCCTCTTCTAATGTTTTTGAATTCCCTTCATTCAAACCATCATAACAACGCTTAACAAACCATTCCTGATAAAAAGGATTTCGAGCAGTAAAAGTACCACCCATAATTATAAAATCTATTTTATCAACTGGATGACCAATAGCACTAAGCTGCTTTATTCTGTTACATGTCTGTAAGTATGGATCAAAATCATTAAGACTTGCACGCATAGCCGCAGGTTCATGACCAGTATAACTCTGCGGTGTACCAACACTAGGACCACCTGGACAAGGAATACAAAGACCATGAGGGCAATTCTCAGGAGAGGTCATCACAGCGACGATTGCAACACCTGAAATACTACGGGTAGCTTTTTTTCTAAGTAATGATACAGCAAACTCTTTTTCATCCTCAGAAAAATCCTCAGGAAGCTTAGCAAGAATCTCGCTATCGGGAGGAATAACACTAATGCCATATTTCTTACAAAGTAAAATCTTTGTTTTATGAAGCTCAATTTTATTAGTAATTTTACCAGAAATAATTAAATTAGTTATCTCAGAATAGAAATCCATTTAAAAGACTATAAAAAAATATAAGATAAAAAACCTTTGTTCAAAAGAAATATAATGATACATTTATTAACAAAATCAAGATAAAGAAAAAAAACAAAGATTTCGGAGATAAAAAATTGGATATTATAAAAACCATAAATCTTACAAAAAAATTTGATAAACTTACGGCAGTAGACAACGTTAGTTTCACAGTTAAAAAAGGTGAAATCTTTGGTTTTTTAGGACCAAATGGAGCAGGTAAAACCACAACAATTAAAATGCTTACAACTCTTTTAAATCCAACAGATGGAACTGCAACCATTACAGATTACGATATAATAAAACAGAGAAATCAAGTAAGACAAAACATTGGAATAGTATTTCAGGAGCCAGCTCTTGATATAGAGCTTACTGGTGATGAAAACCTTGAGTATCATGCAAGAATGTATGGTATGAGCAGAGATAAAAGGAAAAAAAGAATAGATGAAGTACTACAGTTAGTAGACATGCAGGAAAAAAGAAAAGTTTTAGTTAAAAATTATTCCGGCGGCATGAAAAGAAGACTGGAAATCGCAAGAGGTCTGATGCATTATCCAACTGTTTTATTTTTAGACGAGCCAACTCTAGGTTTGGATGCTCAAACGCGTCGAGCGATATGGCAATATATAAAAAAAATGAATAAAGAAGAGCAGACTACAATTTTTCTTACAACTCATTACATGGACGAAGCAGATTATTTATGTGACCGAGTAGGAATAATAGACCACGGTAAAATTCTTGTGATGGATGATGTTGACAATTTAAAAAATAGTATTGGAAACGATGTAATAACATTATCTTGTGATGATTTAAATAAACTTAGAAAGAAGCTTGAAGAAGAAAGCTGGATTAGTAAAATAAAACAACATGAAGATATTCTCACTTTCGGCGTAGAAAAAGGCGATGAAAAAATACCAAACATAATTGAAATAGCGCAAAAAATAAATGTTAAAATTAAATCAATAAGTGTTAGAAAACCAACTCTTGATGATGTATTTTTATCATATACTGGTAGAACAATGCGCGATGATGAACAAAAAAACAATTTAGTAAATTCAATACCACCGAAATTCAAAGGAGGACATCATTAATAATGAAAACAGTTGAGTTTCAAGCTATATATGTTATGTGGCTTAGACAAATGAAAAGATTTGTACGCTCAAAAAGCAGAATCATTGTAACAGTTATTCAACCGCTATTATTTTTGTTTATACTTGGTTCCGGATTCAACTCATTAAAAATGCCTGGTCTAGACGTAGAATATATACATTTTTTTGCACCAGGAATTGTTGCAATGTCTATTCTTTTTTCATCAATGTTTGCAGGTGTATCTATATTATGGGATAAACAATTTGGTTTCTTACAAGAAGTACTAGTGGCACCTGTAAGCCGCATATCAATAATAATTGGAAGAACAATAGGTGGTGCAACAACAGCGTTGATACAAGGATTTATAATTCTTATAATTACAATTGCGATCGGAACACCATTATCTGGAATAACAGGTCTTATACTAACAATAATTTTTATGATATTAATTGCCTTTTCAGCGGTAGGCTTTGGGCTTATACTTGCCTCAAAAATGAGGGATTTTGAATCTTTTCCAATAATAATGAATCTTATAATAATGCCTCTTCTTTTTTTATCATCAGCTTTTTTTCCTGTAGCTGAAAATAAAACACTACTTGCTATAGCATATTTTAATCCATTATTTTACATGGTAGATGGTCTTCGTGGTAGTATGCTCGGCACAGAACATTCAATAATACAAAATCCACTAATAAGTCTAGGGCTAGTTTCATTAATTTGTATAACAATGCTTTTGATAGGTAGTTATCTTTTCAGTAAAAGCGAAGCATAACTATGTTAAGATTTTTATGAGTCTATAATAACGATTAAAATCCACATCTTTCTTTTTTATTGCAATACTTAAAGGTATTTTCAACAGTTGTTCATTTTTTTCTGTGACACATATATCTGAATCGTTTTCAAGCAAACATTCTACAGCATAGCTTCCAAGTCTTGCAGCAAGAATTCTATCCTTTGCTGTTGGCCTACCTCCTCTTTGTATATGACCTAAAACCGCAACTCGTGTTTCAAGCCCGGTCTTGCTTGTAATTATTTCAGCAATATTATGTGCATGTGCTTTTCCTTCTGCAACAATTATTATCCAGCTTACTTTTCCTTTACTGTTTCCCTCTTTTATTTCCTTGATTATAACATCTATATCTATTTCCATCTCAGGAACTATTACATCCTCACATCCGCCAGCAAGTGCTAATTCTAGTGCGATATAACCGCAATCTCTACCCATTACTTCAATTATAAAAATTCTTTCAAGACTAGTTGCTGTATCCCTGATTTTATCCAAAGCATCAAGAACAACATTTACTGCTGTATCTGCACCAATTGTTAAATCAACATTGTTTACATCATTATCAATTGTTGCAGGGACACCAACAACAGGTATGTTAAATTTAGATGCAAGAACATGCGCACCTGCAAGAGAGCCATTACCACCGATTACAACTAAACCATCGATATTATTTTTCTGCAGGTTTTCTTTTGCTTTTCTCTGTCCTTCTTCAGTAAACATTTCTTTTGAGCGAGATGTTTTTAAAATTGTTCCACCTTGATTTATTATACCTGATACAGATCTTCTATCAAGATTTACAAAATCACCCTCGATAAGACCTTTGTATCCGCGCTTTATTCCAACTACTTCTAAATTGTTATGACACGCTGTTCTTACAATAGAGCGTATAGCTGCGTTTACTCCTGCACAATCTCTTGTTAACACCGCTATTTTTTTCAATTTTTATTCCTCACCACAGAAATATGAAATAAGAAATTCTTTTAAATTGTTTTCAATGATTTAAAGAATCTAACTTCATTATTTTTTTCCTAACAATACGAATAGATATAGCAACAAATATCAAAGCAACAAAAAATCCTATAAATAAACCTTCCAGCATTCCGTAAATAAGTATAAAATTATAAAAACCATGAACCAACATTGCTAAGATAAAATATGGTAAGACTCTTATTAATCTGGTAGTTTTCATAACAACCTTACCATAACCATATCCTGTCCATGCAGTAGCTGATGCATGAAGCAAGCACCCTGAAAAACTTCTAATGGAAATCAAAATTATAAAATAAAGTAGGCCTTGACTTAAAAATGCATCTGCTCCATAAAATAAGTTTTCTGTTGCAGAAAAACCAAGACCTGCAACAGCACCATAAATAAGACCATCTTCAGGTTCAACCAGTTCTTTTTTAACTCTTTTTAAAGAAAGTGCCAGAGGTTTAGTAAGTTCTTCAGCAAACGGTGCGATAACAGATACAGTGATTATTAGATAGATACTTGGATCTTCAACTGTGAAAATAGCAACTCTTCCAATTACTATTTCTAAAAGTATAGATGCAATTATTGCAATTGTTGCACCCCATAAAAAACAAAGAAATATCGGTATCCATTTTTCACGATTGTATTTCTCAGTATTTCTAATCCATACTGTATATATTATTGCTGGTAAAAAAGCCATTGCAAATAATATTATAATTTCTAATAGAGCCATACTATTTGGAAACAATTATTCATTTTATTTTAATTTTGTTTTTTTATCAATTATTTCTTTTTGTATAACTATGAAAATAAAGATTTTTAGACTACTTTGTATTTTTTACTTGCATATAAAAATCCAAAGCATATGCCCTCATGGGCTTTGCTTTTCTGGTGATGAACAGCATGAGCATTTAGAACTCTTTTCACATATTTGCTTTTAGGCCTATATTTAATTTTAATTCTGTGATGAAAGAAAATATCATGAACTAAAAAGTAACCTAAGCCATATATCATTATACCTATTCCAAAAGCAAATTTTATATCATAACCATCTAAAAAACCAGTAAATATGAATAAAAAGGATATTATGCTGAAAAACAAACCAAATATATCATTTTTTTCAATTTTTCTCTTTGAATATCTGTGATGATCTTCATGTAAATACCATCCAATTCCATGCATTACATATTTATGAAGAAACCAGGCTACAAACTCCATAAATAAAAATGTTATAAATACTATTATCAAATATGATAAAATCGTTATTTCATCCATTTTCAAATTTCTCCTGATTGATACGAATAATTTTTTACTTTAAATTAGTTGTCAACAATTTGTTTTACATTACTGCAAACAAGTGGCATATGATTAACTCCTCTTTTAGGATCTATTACATTTAGAAATGTTGTTGTAATTATTTTTATTATCATAGGTTTTACTTTATGACTGTAAATTGTAAATGGATATGCTTTTATCTGTTTTGCAGTCCAATTATACATTTCAGATGCTGTTTTTACAGGTATTAAATATCTTTTTGGTATGTAAATATAGCCTTTTTCTGCATAATTTTGCCAGTTGAAATATCTTTTAAGTTGTTCATCAATAAAATTTGAAAAATTATCTTTTTGATTAATTACTGTTTCATAATCTAAATTTTTAAGATTATGTTTTTGAAGTTCTTCTAATGGAAAATATATCCTTCCAAATAAAATATCTTCTGAAATGTCTCTTATGAAATTTATATATTGCATAGCTCTCCCTAGATATCTTGCATGTTTTAATGATTCATTTGGAAGATTCATAAGCTTTGCCATCATAAGACCTATTACTTCTGCAGAACCATAAATGTATTTTATTGTTTCATCAAGAGTTTCATATCTTGTTTTTATAATATCCATTTCCATTGATTCTAAAAATGCTTCAACCCATTTAGTATCAAAATTTTTTTCATGCATCAAATCTACAAAAGAATCTATTACTAAATCATTTGTTTTTTGACCATCTAGGGCTTTGTAATATTTGTTTTTAAAGTCATAAAATTCTTGTATTTTTTGTGGTATAGAATCAACATAATTGTCTGCTTTTCTTACAAAGCCATAGAGTTTAAAAACATTTTTTTTTAGATATGTGGGAAAAAATAGACTACTGTAAAAATATGTTCTGCTCCCTTGTTGAAATATTGAATAAAATGTTTTGTTTATCATTTTTAGATTCCTTTTTTCTTCTTTTTAATACTTTTAATTAACACCCGTTAATAAGGACATATTTAAAAAGATTTTGATGAAAAAATCATTTATTCTTATGTATTATATCTCTAAGAATCTGGGATGAAATAATAACCATGGGAACACCAATCCCTGGATGAGTATAATGGCCTGTATAAAACAAATTTTTGACTTTTTTACTCTCATGTTTAGGACGAAAGATAGCTGTTTGCTTCAGAGTATGCGCAAGACCAAGTGCTGTACCTTTATATGCATTATATCTACTTGAAAAATCATTATGAGCAAAAATTCTTTTGACAACAATATGATCTCTAATATTTTCACCAGCAAGCTCTTCCATATGTTTGATTACTTTATCAAAATATTTTTCTCTTGTTTTTTCAGTATCTTTAAGGCCCGGTGCAACTGGAATTAAGACAAATACATTTTCACCGCCTTTAATCGCTGATTTTTTATCTGTTTTTGAAATACATGATACATAATAAGAAAATTTTTCAGGCCAACAAATATTTTTAAAAATATCTTCAAAATGACCTTCCCAATCAGGATGAAAATACAGATTATGATGAACAAACTTTTTAAGTTGTTTATCAAGACCTAAAAATAAAAGATATGCAGATGGCGCAATTTTTCGTTTTTCCCAATATTTTTCAGAATAAGATCTATATTTTTCATCTAAAAGATTTATATCCGCCCATGCATAATCTGCGTTTACCACAATAAGATCAGCATCATATTTTGATTTATTGGTTTTGATACCTACAGCTTTTCCATCTTTTACGATTATTTCTTCGGCAGGCTCATTAAAAACAAATTTCACACCTTGCTCTATTGCTAACTTTTGCATAGATTCTACAAGTTGTCCCATGCCCCCTTTTGGAAACCATACACCCATGTTAAAATCAACATGAGACATCAAAGAATACAAAGCAGGACTATCATATGGACTTCCACCTAAAAACACAATAGTATATTCTAAAATTTTTCTGATTTTTTCACTTTTAAAAAATCTTTGTGCAAATGAATCAAGTTTTTGGAACATATGAAGTTTAGTGCCTTCAATTATAAGCCGCGGCTTGAAAAAATCTGTAAGATGCTTGTAGTCTTTATAAATAAAATCTTTCATAGCAATATTATATTCGTACTCACTTAATTCAAGATATTCTTTCATCTTTTTACTAGCACCCGGCTCTAATTTTTCAAATAACTCAAGATTTTTGTTAATATCTGCAGAAATATCTACAAAATCATTTTTATCAAAAAAAACTCTATAAGATGGATTAAGACGAACAAGTTGCATATAATCCTCTGGTTTTTTACCAAATTCTGCGAAATATTTTTCAAAAACATCAGGCATCAAATACCAAGAAGGACCCATATCAAAAGTAAAACCATCTTTTTGCCAGATAGATGCACGGCCACCTGCTTGTTCATTTTTTTCAATAACCATTACATCAAAACCATCACGGGCAAGAAGAGCTGCTGCAGAAAGACCTCCGAAACCTGAACCTACAATTATTACTTTCTTTTTATTCATAAAAACCTACCCCAAATAACATAAAACTAAGCTTTACTTTTAACCTTTTTGCTGGACCATTTGTCCTTAAAAAACAAATAAAACATAAGATAAAATGAAAGCATTGAAAAATTATAAAAAAAATCTTCAATAGGTATCGTCAGAAATCTTCCATTCCAAGCACCATCACCACCCCAAATAGCAATTGGAGAATACTCTACAACAACAAGTGACGTTAAAAGATAATTAAAAATAATGAAAGGAATAAATGAAAGTATTATGTAAAACCAATAATTTCTTGATTGTAAAATATTTGGAAAAATAGTAGATGCAATAAAAAAGAATAATGCACATGAAAACATTGCAAGGATGGTATACTCTTGGCTCCTAAAAACCAAGCCGATTAATATGAAAAGTGCGGCTAAAAAGATATAAAACCATTTGTTAAAAGGAACTTTTTTATCTTTAATAAAATACATAAGATTTTCATAAATAAAAATACAAGCAAATGGTACTACTATAAAAAATAAGATTTCTTCTATAGGCAAGCCGAATATCTCTATACCAATTAAAAATTCTTTATTAAAACTCCAATCTCCCCTAGCTGTTACAATTATATCCCATAGTATATAAGAAATACCTACAACTGCAATAGATGCAAACAATGGTTTGAAAAACTGATAATATTTAAATTTCCATTTAAATGAAAAAATTAATGGAAATAATATAATCAAAAAATCAAGTATCAAATAATTTAAGCTTATCATTTTTAATCATTCTCAAAATTCTTTAATAGTTTATAATAATAAAAAACTTGCTGACTGACTAATTATAAAACAATTCTTAAAAAAAACCACTCAATCATATCTTTTATATATGCAGGAATGAACCCTGAAAAACTAAAATTTCTAAACACAAAGATGCCTTTACTCGCGCCAAGGCTAATAAATAAAGGTCCTTTGAAACTATAATATTTTGATAATTTTTTATTTTTAATGATTTTTTGTATATTCTTTGAGATTATTTTTGCATGACGCTCTGAATTATGAGCAGTTTTTTCCTCAATTACGTCTGTAATATCCCCGCCCACAAAAATATTAGTAAATTTCCAGAGCCTGAGATAACTATCTAATTTTAAACAATCTTTTTTTGTAAAAATAGATTCTTTGAAACCATTCATAAAAGAAGTGTCACACTTTATTCCTGTTGACCAAATGGCCATATCTGCTTTAATCTTTCTATTTTTATCTGTTGTAAATATGTTGTTTGTATGGTTAACAACCCTTTCATTAAAAATGATATTTACATTTTGCCTTTCAAAAAATTTTTTAACAAAATCAGAAGCACTTTTTGGACTTCTTTCAATCAAAAGATTTTTTGAATGAACAATAGTAACATGTTTTTCAGGCCATTGATTAATTATTTCACCAACTATTTCAACACCTATAAATCCGCCGCCTACAACTAATATCTCCTTGGATCTTTTAATTTTATCAGTTGCTTCTTTTGTCTGATTTATATCAGTTATTGTAAAAACATCTTTTCGATTTTTGATAAAAATAGGATATGTCACACCACAACAAACGACAAGTAAATCATAAAAATATTTTTCATTTTGAGTTTCAACAATTTTTGGCGTGATAGTTCTAACTGTTTCACATATTATTTCTGTATTTTTTAAAAACTTATTATAAAAAATTTTGATTTTCTCTTCGTATTTTTCATCTGAAAGTATTTTTGGAAGACTAGGTTTATACTCAAAAAAACTTTTTTTATCTATTAAACAAACTTTAATATCTTTTATTTTTTCTAGTTTTTTTGCAATTAACGCTCCACAAAAACCTCCTCCAACAATCAACAATCTCATCTTAAAACAAATAGGTATAACAAAAGAAATTTTATTAATTTATTGCACACAATATATTTTTATAGTGATAAATTATATAATAATAAAAAAAATGTTTGAAATACGTCTTAAAAAACTAAAAATAATTCTGATTATTCTAGTTTTAATTAATCTAATTGTTGCAAGTTTTCTTATAATAAATATACAAATATTTGAATCACCTGAAATAATAATGAATGTTAACATTTTAGATGTGAATTCAGAAGAACTTATTCTTGAAACAAAAATCGAAATTATAAACCCAAATAGTTTTGAGTTAATTGTTTCAGATCTTAAAGTAACTAGTAAAACTGAAGAGGGTCTTGAAATAGGAAACATAAAAATAAATGGAGGAAACATCTATTCTTATACAAATAAAACTTTTAAATCAACCGATAAACTAAGTTTTAAAAGCGACGAGTTTAAAGTTTTAAAAAATACTGTAAATGCTGTAATTGGCATAAAATTCTTAGGTTTTATACAAAAAACTATTCCTCTAAAAGTTACGGTTATTTCTTCTTTAGAAACAATCTTTGAGAGTTTAAAATTACCTATAATTAAAATCAATTCTTCTTTTGATGAACTTTCAGAAAAAGGCATGAACTTTAGTACATCAGTCAATATTTATAATCCAACTACCTTTGAATTAAAAATTGATAATCTTACATTAGATATTTTAACTGATAAAAAGGTAGATGCAGGGCAAATTAAATTAGATAGAAGCTTTATTGAACCGAATAGTTCGAAAATATTTATATCCAAAGGAACAATTTTTTATGATGCATTAGATGCAGAAACACTTCTGATGAAACTTTCAGGTTCAGCTGGTGCAAAGATTGCAGGCATAAATAAATCAGTTTTATTTTCAACAGATGCATCTTTTGATATACCAAATATAAAAGATTTCATATTTTATAATGAAACTATTGATTTTGGTCTACCGATTCAATTAAAGTTAACTTTAAAAGGAATTTCAGGGACTATTGGATTCAGAATATACAACCCAAGCAATATCCCTTTGGTTGCAGATAATTTAGTTTGCAGCATTCACAGATTAGACGGCGAGAAAAAAACACTTTTAGGTCAAGAGAACATGGATAGCTGTCAAATCTCTCCGAAAAATAAAATTTGTATTCAAACTGAAATCAACGTACCTTATTACAAGTTTTTTTTCTCAGGTTCAAGTAGACTTTTACCAGATTGGATCGTACTTAGAATAGAAGGTGATTTTTCTATTGCTGGCACACACCAAGCGTTTCCTATCTCTTTAGAAGGATTTGTCGATCCTCGTATTTTAAAAAATGTGGAATATTTATCTGAATATACATAAGTTAGTGGCAACTTATTTTAAGGATTACTTGTTTATGTTGGGGAGTATCTTTGTTAGATGATGATATATGAAGCTTGAACCTTATGAATGGCAGAAACGTCTTGTTCGAATTTACAAAGGCACTGGTGTGGTTAAAGGATTTGCTGGAACTGGTAAAACCTTTGGAGCTATTTTACTTATTAAGGATAGAGGATATAAGAACGTAATCATAGGTGTTCCTACTAATAAACTTAGGAATCAGTGGAGAAAAGAACTTGTTAAACATAATGTAGATAATATTACAGTTGAAACATTTCATATTCTTTCAAAAGATAGATCAAAAGGCTTGAAATGTGATCTTTTTGTTGTTGATGAATGCCATCGCAGCACTAGCCCTGTTTTTAGAAAGATTTATGAGAATATTAAGTTTGATGATATTCTTGGTCTTTCTGCAACTCCAAACAAAGCATCATTGGAATATTGTGGCGGAATAATTATTGATGTTCCTTTGGCTGATGCACAAATTAGTGATTTCACAGTTTATTTTCACGGCATCGATCTTACACTTGATGAATACAAAATATATGAAGAATACTCTGAGGTTATTAGCAGAATGCTTGGACGTATGCGTCGAGCTGAAAATGATTCAGAGAAATGGAGTTTTCGTGAAAAACTTGATTCAATGATTTTTAAACGTCGCAGTCTTGTTTACAGTGCAGAGAATCGTATTCCTAAAGCAGTAGAACTCTTGAAAGAAAATAGCGGCAAGCCAACTCTTGTTATATGCAAACGTATTGACCAAGCAAATACTCTTTCAAAGATTACAGGAATCCCTACTTATCATAGTGAAAAACCTGATGAAAAAGCACTTGATGCTTTTCAAAACGATCGCATATCTGCACTTTTAAGTGTAGGCATGCTGTCTGAAGGTTATGATAAACGCAATATTAAATGTTTAATTATTGTATCAACTGCTATTACTGAAGCATATCATATTCAAAGTATTGGTAGAGCTGTTCGCCTACCTGATGATGCAGATATTCATATACTTCTTGCTCGTAAAACCACTGATGAAAAACTACTTCAATTTCGTTATATGTATAATCATAAAATTATCGGTTATTTTTCACCTCATGCATTAAAACCTAAGAATCCGTGGCTTGAACAATATTATCTTGGAAATGAATTTAATATTGATTTAGAAGGTCGTATCTATCAGAAAACTGCTGAAGGCAAACAATATTTTAAAGATAATATTATTAGTGCTAGTCTGCAGAGACTTTTTAATTATCGAGCAGCAAAGTTTAGAGTTACACAAGATAATCAGATAATTGCAAAAGCAGGTGGAAAATTTGTAAGCCTTGGTATTATCAGCGAGCCTCTTGAAAAAATTCCTCCCGCAAAAATTAAACCTTTTAATAGTACTTAAAAAATTATTGGCTGTTTATCTCTTCAAATTCTCCAGTTATTGTGTTTTTTTTGACATTGTCACAAGTGAAATATCTTCCATTCATTACGATATACACTCCATTTGGAAGCGATTGTACAAATGCAAGAGCACTCCCAAGATTAAAAAGTCCATCACTACTTCCAAAAGCATAAGGGACAAGTGCACCTGTTAGAACTATAGTTTTATCTTTTATAGCCTCTCCAAGAATCTTTGCTGTTTTTACCATAGTATCTGTTCCATGTGTTATTACTATTTTATCTTCCTTTGAATTTCTGCATTTCTCAAGTATTATACTTCTATGATACTCAGTCATCTCAAGACTATCTATCATCATAAGAGTTCGTATTTTTATATCTAATTTACATCTTGCAAGTTTGAGCATTTCATGAATGTGTGTATTTTTAAATATCAAATCCCCAGTAAGTTCCATGTATTCTTTGTCAAATGTTCCACCAGTTACCAAAATTTTAATAGTCATTTTTTTCACCTTAGTTTTTTATGTGATTGTAACGCTATACTTAAAACTATTTTTTAAAACGACTCATTTATTACTCCAAAGTTATTTAAGTGAAAAGCTTATTTTGTATGCTGTAGGATGAGGATAAGAGTTTCATAATTTTGTTTAAAAAAATAATAACATGAGATTTTTGTGTTTTATCCTTTAAAAAAAGTAATTTGGTGATATATTGGAAATCGCAAAAAAAGGAGATAAAGTAAAAGTTGAATATGTTGGAAGCCTAGAAGATGGAACGATTTTTGATAGTTCAGAGATGCATAATGAACCGTTAGAATTTGTAGTTGGAGCAGGTCAGCTCATAAAAGGTTTTGATGACGCTGTTGTTGGCATGAAAATCGGTGAAGAAAAAGAAATCAGACTCCCGCCTGACGAAGCATATGGTGCACATAATCCTGAGTTCGTAAAAGATATGCCCCGCGGATGTTTTCCTCAAGATCAAGATATTCAACCAGGTATGATGTTCATGGTTGCATTACAAGATGGCCGTCAGATACCTGTTCGCATATCACAGGTTTCAGATGACACTATAACTGTTGATCTTAACCCGCCATTAGCTGGTAAAACTTTAGTTTTTAAGATAAAATTATTAGAAATAGCTGAATAAAACTAAGTTTTAAAATTTTTGTTTTTTCTTTAGAAATATTTATTAAGTATAAACTATATAATACTATTATTAAAATAATAGAGGAAAATAATATGAAAAAAATACCGATGATATTAATTATATGTTTTTTACTATTAAGCATGACAACAGTTATTACAACATCAAAACCTAACATAAATTTTTTAAAAACAGCAATAGAATCAAAAGAAACACCATCATGGGCTCAAGGTAATTTTACAGGAACATGGGGGATTAGAGAATATACTTTATTATTTGGAACAGTGGAAATTGAATTTGGAAATATATCTGGACATTATAAAAATATTTTCGGCCCGATATCTGTGCTAAAAGGAGTTTTTTATCCTCATTGGAATACATCACAGAAAACTAATATCACAGGCATATATTTCTTTGAACATTTTATATTTGGACAACTAGGAGATATAGATATCGACGAGCCAGGATATGAATTAAAAACAAACGAAACAGGATACTCAGGATATGGAGATTACAACCAGACTTGTTTTGACTTTAGATTAGTAAGCAAAGCCGGGCCAACATTTTACATAAAAGGCACGTTTTCATAAATAGTCAACACAATAAAAAAAATCATTTTTTTCTTTTATATTTTTCAGATTCAACTTTTCTTACAACATCATGTAATTTATTAACAATTGCCTCGGTTATCTCAAAACAATTTCCATAAGGACAATCATTATCCAAAACAGCACAATTTTCATCTTTATCAAAAATCACAGGATACAATCTACAGCCAATTGGCCGGTTATCATAAATAGTGCATCTTTTACCGTTGTGAAAAACACATCGTCCATCATGGTTTTTAAGCATAAGCCAGCCATCTTTTTGCAGAACAAAAAAATCCTGATTAAAACCTAAATTCTTTATTCGTTTAACATCATCTTGGCAAAGAATCATCATAGTATCTAAACAACATTGTATACAATTATTTTTTAAGCAGCAATTATCCTTCATTTTCAAATTCTGTTAATACTAAATACTATTTAACAACTTTTTTAACCAATTAGAAAATTACAGATTAGCGTGATTTGATGGAAACATATATTGATATTTATCTGAATGTCGATGGTGAAAAAGCATCAGTTATTCATAATAAACTAATAAAAATTGGCCTTAAACCAACAATTGGAGAACATGATTTTGTATACAATTGGAAAGGGATTGCAAATATAGATGAAGAACTCAATTTAATTGAAAATATCCAATCAAAACTTAAAGGAACAGGAGCTATTTTAAAGTTTAAAACAATAAGATAAAAGCAATGTTTCCCTGCAAAATATTTAAGATTTTTAATTGATAATAATACGTCTCTATTTATAAAGAATAATTGAAAAAAATTTGATCCTGATTTGACGACGTAGCAGTACAAAAAAGCTCCTGATTAAAAAAAGAGTCTTTATACATGTATTTAAAAAATTAATTAGAAACAATAATTAACAAAGAAAATATTTATATTTTTTAAAAAAGGGGGAGAATATTGTGGAAATGAAAAATAAAAACATATTATTTGTAATAGGTAATTCTTTAGCAGTTATTTTTACAATTATTATAAATGCTCTTGCAAATATACTACCAATCAATAATAAATATACAGGTCAATTATCAGATAATATTCCAAACCTGTTTGTACCTACAGGACTTACCTTTGCTATATGGGGTATAATATATATTTTGATTATTTTGTTTATGTTTTACCAGATAAATGAAGTTTTTATAAAGAAAAAAAATCCAGAATATATTGAAAAAATAGGTTTTTATTTTATGCTTGCGAGCCTTGCAAATATAATATGGATTTTCATGTGGCATTATGAACAAGTAACTATCTCTATTGTTCCTATGTTTGTTTTATTCATAAGTTTACTTATGATTTACCAGAGACTTGAGATTGGAAAAACAAAAACTAGTCTTAAAGAAAAGATGTTTATACATACTCCAATAAGTGTATATATCGGGTGGATTACAGTTGCAACAATTGCAAATGTTACAGCAGTTCTTGTAGTAAATAACGCAGGCGATCTATTTTTAGGTGAAATGATTTGGACAATATTAGTAATTCTTGTTGCGGCACTAATTACCATACTTGTTCTTAAAGATAGAAAAGATATAGCATATAGTCTTGTTATTATATGGGCTTTATTAGGCATAATGCTTAAACGTTTTCAATTAAATGAATACATTGAAATTGCATATGCTTCTGCAATATGTATAATACTTATTGCTGTAATAATGCTAGTTACAGTTTTTATGCACAATAAAAAGCCAGAAAAAACTTAGAAAATAAAAAAGGAGAAAAAAAAACAAATGTTTATGTTGGATCTATTTATAGAAAATGAATATCTTCAATCTTTATTTGTCATAGTTATAACTATAATTTCAATAATCTTGTGTTATTTAATTTTAAAATTAGTATTCATGAGATTTGGAAAAGATAAAAAATATGTAAAATATGCTTTTAAAAGAATATCAAAACCTATAGTGCTACTTATTTTTATTGCGGGGTTATATACTGCTTTAAAATCTATTAGTTTTCTAAGTGCGTATCATGTAAATATAGGAGAATCTGATCACGTTTTTTTAGATATAACTTTTTTTATAGCTCTTGCATTTACATTTAGTTTTCTAATATCAAGAATAATAAATGTATCTATGTTTGGATTGGCTAAATCCAAAAGAAGGTTTGACAGGCCACCCGGTCTCATAAATAAACTTATAACTTTTATAATATATATTATAGCTATTTTTGTGATACTATCATATTACCAACTTGATATAACACCGATGATTGCAGGTGTTGGGCTAGGCGCTCTTGCTATTGGTCTTGCCCTGCAGAGCACACTTTCTAATTTTTTTGCAGGTGTACATTTATTATCAGATAAACCAATAAATGTTGGAGATTTTATCGAGCTTGATGAAAAAACAACAGGTGTAGTCGAAGATATAGGCTGGAGATCAACAAGAATCAAAATGCTTACAGATAATCTTTTAATTATACCAAACGGCAAACTTGCTGAGAGCAACATCATTAATTATTCTCTTCCTAAACAAGATTTATCGGTATGGGTTCCATGCGGTGTTTCATATGAGTCTGATCTTGAACATGTCGAAAAAGTAACGCTTGAAGTTTTAAAAGAAATTCAACAATCTGTGGATGGTGCTGTAAAAGATTTTGAGCCTGTTTTTAGATATAGAGAATTTGGTGATTCTAATATCAATTTTATTGCTGTTTTACGAGTATCAGACCCGATGAAAAGATTTGTTGTTAGAAACGAATTTATTAAAGCACTTAAAAAACGTTTTGATAAAGAAAACATTGAAATTTCATGGCCAATTGTAAAAATATACAATGTTAAACAAAAGTGATTTTTATGAAACTTACAACAAGAAAAAGCTCTAAATCAAGCGGTCTACCGCCCGGTGCCCTTGTATATATCGGGGAGAAGAAAACAGAGAAAATAAAAATTACTTTTTTTGATTATAATTTAGATAAATTTGAAGAAAAAGAAGTAAAAAAAATTGAAGATTGTTTTTCTTTGAAAAAACGGTCTACAGTTTCTTGGATAAATATAGATGGTTTACATGACGTTAGCGTAATTGAAAAAATTGGCAGTTGCTTTGATATACATCCACTTGTTTTAGAAGATGTTTTAAATACAAACCAACGTCCTAAAATAGAAGATCTTGAAAATTATCTTTTTTTTGTTTTAAAAATGCTGTTATATGATGAAAAAAAACATGAAATACATTCTGAGCAGGTTAGCTTAATTCTTGGTAAAAACTTTGTTATTTCTTTTCAGGAGAGCATTGGCGATGTTTTTGACAATGTACGGCAAAGAATTAGAAACGGCAAAGGGCGTATTCGCAAAATGGGGGCTGATTATCTTGCATATTCTCTTATTGATGAAATAGTTGATAATTATTTTGTAATTCTTGAAAAAATAGGTGAGAAAGTAGAAGATCTGGAAGAGGATTTAGTATCAAATCCTACCCCTAAAACTTTACATAAAATTTATAATTTGAAACGTGAAATGATTCATCTTCGCAGATCAGTCTGGCCTATAAGGGAAGTAATAAATGGAATGCAGCGAGGAGACTCGAAATTGATTAAATCTTCAACTAATATTTATCTTCGTGATTTATATGATCATACAATTCAAGTAATTGATACCATTGAAACATTTAGAGATATGATTTCAGGTATGCTTGATATGTATATGAGTAGCGTTAGCAATAAAATGAACGAGATTATGAAGGTGCTAACCATATTTGCAGCAATTTTTATTCCTCTTACTTTTATCGCAGGAGTATATGGTATGAATTTTGATCCAGAGTATAGTCCTTTTAATATGCCTGAGTTGAAATGGTACTTTGGTTATCCAATGGCATTATGTATGATGGCCGGACTTGTAATTGTTATGATTACATATTTTAAACATAAAAAATGGATGTAAAAAAACTATTTTTCTCCAATAAATAGTTTTATAAAACAGTTATCTATGTCAAAGATGGGTGTTTTAATGGTTGTAAACATAGAAAGACTATTTTCAAAAAGAGCTAAAACGTTAAAGACTTCTGAAATAAGAGAGCTTTTAAAAGTTACTCAAATACCAGATATGATTTCTTTTGCTGGAGGTCTTCCCAACCCTAATGCATTTCCTGTGGATATCATCCATGAATGTATAGAAAAAACCTTTCAAAATAATATTCATCACGCATTACAATATGGTACAACCGAAGGATTAACATCTTTGCGAGGTGCTCTTTCAGATAGAATGAGAAATAATAAAGCAATAGACTGTCAATATCATGATATAATAATTACAAGTGGTGCACAACAAGCACTTTCACTTTTGGCTCTTTGTTTCTTAGATCCTGGAGATACATATCTTACAAATGTTCCAGCATATCTTGGCGCCATACAAGCATTTAATGCATATGAAGCAAACTGCGAATCTATACCTATGAACCATAATGGTATAGATACTGAGGCACTTAGAAGAAACTTAGAACGATTACGACGCACAGGCATACACCCAAAATTTATCTACACTGTTCCAACATTTCAAAATCCCTCTGGAGAAACAATAAATTTGAGCCAGAGAAAAGAACTACTTGATATAGCCTCTGAATATGATTTTTTGATTATAGAGGATGATCCATATAGTGATATAATCTTTGAAGGAGAAAAAATACCTCCAATTAAATCTTTTGACAAAAAAGGTAGAGTAGTTTATATTAGTACTTTTTCAAAAATACTTGCCCCTGGCTTTAGATTAGGATGGGTTGTTGCATCAAAAGAAGTACGTGAAAAAATGACATTGGCAAAACAAGCAACAGACTTGTGCACAAATGTATTCTCACAATATGTAGCATATGAATATATAAATGGCGGATATCTTGATAAGCAAGTTGAAAAAATAAGGGAGATGTATAAGAGAAA
Source organism: uncultured Thermoplasmatales archaeon (assembly GCA_964517155.1). GTDB lineage: Archaea > Thermoplasmatota > E2 > DHVEG-1 > DHVEG-1 > PFL35. Next base: position 6,878 of record CAZFAZ010000034.1, on the reverse strand, counting down.
AAGAGATATAATGCTGCAATATCTAGAAAAATATCTTCCCAAAAGCGTTGAATGGACTGTACCAAAAGGAGGGATGTTTATATGGCTTACACTACCAAAAAATATCAATGCTCATGTAATGTTTCAAAAAGCTCTTGCAAAAAAAGTTGCATATGTTGTAGGAGATGCTTTTTATCCTGAAGGTGGAAGCTATAACACAATGAGACTAAATTTTTCATACAGCGATGATGAAACAATAAAAATAGGCGTTAAACGCCTTGCAGAAGTAATAAAAGAAGAAATGCAAACATCTTATGAAAAAGAGCCATATGTACCTGAGGGCGTATAAGGCAAAAAATTAAACTTAATCTAAAGGATAATATTAAATATTAATCTTCTATTGTTAGTTAAAATCAAAAAAAGGAAAATAAGTTATATGTATAGAGAAAATAGAAATAGAGGAGGCTTTAATAGACCTCCAAGAGAAATGCACAAAGTAATTTGTGCAGAATGTGGAAAAGAAACCGAAGTTCCGTTCAAACCAGATGGTACTAGACCAGTTTATTGTAGGGATTGCTATCAAAAGCATAAACCAAAAAGATTTTAGAAAAAAGTAAAGTTTGAATAATTTTAAACTTTTTTACAAAATCTTTCTATTTCTTTTTTTAGGTAAAACTATATAAGGTTAAAAGTAGTAGTGCTTGTGATAATTAAATAAAAAATTAAAGATTTGGTATCTTTTTAGATAAATTTACGAAATCAATTTTGTTTTTTTATCGGTAAACTGATAAACGAAGGTATTTAAAAATGAATAGGCGAAGAAAAACAAACAACAGAACACCAATTAAAAAAAAGAAGATAATTAGATGTAAAACTAAGATGATTCCAGTATTTGAAAGTGATAGTTGTAATGATTTTATAAAAAAAGAACATTCAGAATCTGATAAAATTTGTAAAAATTGCAAGAATTCTTTTTAAGAAATTTTTTAGTTTTTAAAAATTAACAGTTTTTTTAATCAAAAGAGGTATATAATTATGAAAGGAAAAGTTAAATGGTATGATATTAAACAAGGTTATGGCTTTATAGAAGGTGAAGATGGCAAAGACATCTTTATTCATAAAAGCGATATTCCTTTTTGGACGATATTTCTAAATAAAGGAGATAATATTGAATATCATAAAGAAAACACAGTTAAAGGTTTAAAAGCAGTAGAAGTAACAATGATATAAAGAAAAAATAATTAATATTTTTCTCGTTGTAGGTCGTAAGCATTAGACCTTCATTTTCTCATTATTTTTTTACTATTTTTGAAGACAGAAGCTCAGGTTATTTTTTAAAATGCCACATTAAAGAAAAACTTAATAAATATCTACTAAAATATATATTATAAAATTTTTGTGATTATACTATGAAAAAATGCGTGTCATTGCTGGTAATATGTTTAATGTTATCTTTATGTTTTAGCGGTTTTTTTGCCTCCAGTAAAAAAATACAAACAAATTCATCAGAAAATATACTATATGTGGGTGGAACTGGATCTAAAAATTATACAACGATTCAGGATGCAATAGACAATGCAATTAATGGCGATACGGTATATGTCTATACTGGTACATATTATGAACACAATATTATTGTTGATAAAAAAATCAATTTAATAGGCGAAGATAAAAATTCAACTATAATTGATGTACAAGGAAATTATAAAGGCATTCAAATATATGCTGATGAAGTTGTATTTACGGGTTTCACTCTGAAAAATAATACATATAAATTTGATTATTGGTATAATTCATTACTTGAGATAAATAAAACTTCTAATGTTATAATAAATGATAATATTTTCATAAATAGTCATAACACAGAAAAACCAATAAATATATGTGGAATGTGTATCTTAGAAAGTACAAATTGTACTTTGAGATATAATCAATTCTTTGATTGTAACTTGCTAATTTATTATCTTGATTACCTTGATGGTTTTAAATCAAATCTTTCTTATTACATACATGATATTGATACGTCTAATACTGCCAATGGAAAACCAATAGTTTATATTAAAAATAAAAAACACGTTGATGTTTTAAAAAATGCAGGGCAGGTAATACTTGTAAACTGTAGTTATTGCAAAATATCGAATCTGGTAATAAATAACGTAACAGATACTATTCATTTATTTTATTCTGATTATAACATTGTTGAAAATAATAAAATTAACGGAAGTCTTCAAGGTTTCTGGACAGAATATGCAAATTATAATATTTTTAGAAATAACACTTTTACAAATACATCTTGTTCTATGTGGCTGAGTTTTTCTGATTATAATTATTTTACAAATAATACTTTTACAATGATAACCATAGAACAGGAATCAAGATATAACATATTCACATCTAATATTTTCCACTCAAGTATTTTTCATCCAAACGCAGAAAAAAAAGCATTCAGTATACAATTAGACGACTCTGATTGGAATGTCTTTTCGAAAAATAATATCTATTCAAGTGGAATAGAAACAGTAAAAGTATGGGGTAAATGCCGCCATACAGTATGGGATAGCAACTATTGGAATAAATGGATTGGTCTGAATCATAAACTATTAAAAATATTTCCAAAAATCATTATTTGTTGGCAAAGATCACTATATGATTCATATCTTCATAGCCCTAAGAAAATAAATTTTCCAAGCTATTTATTATTAGATAAAAATCCTGTAGAAAAACCATATAATATTAATTGTTGGGTGTAGGCCATAAACCCTTTTGCAACAGAAGAAAAACAAGATTTTTTCAATTTTTTAAAGACAGAAGCAGCATAACTATAAATATGTTATGTTTAATATTAATTATGTGATAAATATGAATAGGATTTATAAAAGTCCAATATCTATTTTGATAATTTTTATCTTTGCATTCTCATTGACCTCAAGTACTGCATCCATCATTGAAATAAAAAATGATGAAAAAACAAATCTAAATATTATAAGTGCAGATATTATAATTCCAGATGATTACTTAACAATTCAAGAAGGAATCGACAATGCAACTCCTGGTGAAACAATATTTGTCAGATCAGGACTATACCAAGAAAATATTATAATTAAAACACAAGGATTGTCAATTATTGGCGAAAATAAGTATAACACAGTAATTGATGCTAATAAAAAATCCCTTGACGGTATGAATATTTCTGCATCAGATGTAACAATTCAAGGTTTTACTTTTACAAATGCACTAAGTGAAGATCTAATTTGGGATTTATCAGGGTTGAGAATATATGCTTCAAATATAACGATAATGGGAAATAGATTTGTAAATAATATTATGGGTTTAACAGTTATGGCATCTTGTTATAATGCAACGATTAATAATAATTCATTTATTGGAGATGGAATTCTTCTTGGCCAATATCAAAAATTACTTAGTTTGACAAAACAAGATTTCCTACACGATATTAATAATAATACTGTTAATGGGAAACCATTATATTATTATAAAAATAATAATAATTTTGAAGTGCCAGTTGATGCAGGACAGGTTATTGCTGTTAATTGTTCAAATATAACAATTAGAGATTTATATCTTTCAAATACAGATTTTTCAGTGATATTAGCATATTGTGACAATAGCACAATAGAAAATATAACAGTTTTAGATACAGATGGAGAAGTCATACTTTTTAACTCAGATTATAACATCGTTCAAAATAATATATTGATTAATAATTTACATGGAGCCTGTCTTGATTATCACTCTGATCATAATATCGTTAGAAATAACTATGTGGCAGATAATATGTTTGGTCTTTCAGCAGTTACTGCTTGCTCGTATAATCTTTTCTATAATAATACTTTAGAAGACAATATTTTTATAGGAATCCATATAGCAACATTTTCTGATGCAGATCAACATGATAATCATATTTTAAACAATATAATAATTAATAGCAAAACTGGTCTTAACCTTTTATACAATTCTTATAATAATACAATAGAAAACAACACAATAAAGAATTGCGATATAGCAATACAATTAAAACAATCAGATAACAATATCTTTCAAAACAATAATCTACAAAAAAACATTTTACAAATATTATTACTGAATTCAAAAAGTAACCGGTGGAATAACAACTACTGGAATAGACCTAGAGTTCTTCCAAAAATAATACCAGGATTACCATATATAAACTTTGATTGGCATCCAGCAAAACATCCAATTAATAATTTATAGTTAAACAATGTTGTTGGGTGTAGGCCGTAAGCCCCTTTAGACCAGCTTTTTCTCCTTATTTTTTACATTTTTTGAAGACAGAAGTGGCAGATAATTTAAGCTTATTTTGTTTTATATCCAAACTTTTTATTATAAGTTGGATGATCTATTAAATCAAGAACAAACGCAATAATCTCAATATTTGTTTCACCGTCTGTTAATGTATAAAGCATTCTCCAATAATTTGGAAGTTCTATTCTAAATAAGTTTGATACACCATATTTGTCTTTATATATTCCACTTTTTTATTAATCGCTTTAAGTATTGTTTGATCTGTTTTTGATCTGGGTGCTTCTTCATTCAGATGCTTATATACTTTTTCTGCTTCTGGTGAAAGAATAACTCGTACTTTTTTCATAATTCAAGACCTTTTGAAATTGCTTTACGTAGTTGTGGATTGGTATTATGTATCCAAGTTATTCCTTTTAATGTCACTGCGATTTTATTACTATATTCTAAATATAAAAGGATAATCTTTAAGGTATTATGATTTACTTGTTTGGGGAGTATCTTTTTTAATTTGGCAATAGTAATTACACTTTCGTTCATATTTTTTAAAGTTTCTTCTACCATTAAAACAGTATTAAGAGTTGGAGAATGTTCAAGCTTATATTCTTGAATTGATTTTGACATATTAATCACCAATTGTTATTAAATAATAAATATATGGTATTAACTAATATTTATAAATTTCGATGAAAAACTACAAAATACAACAACATTTGTGATAAAATTTAAGTTTGCTGGGTGTAAGCATATGTGTTAATTCCTGAGTACATATACTGAAAAATAATTTTTAGTGAAGGAGAAGGGATTTGTAACTCACCGTCATAAAGTCTGCAGTTTTTTTCCTTAATCTACATTGGTCGCAAAGTTCCTGCAAATACTTGCCAGGCTAATGCTGATTTTGCAACGAGACTCAGAATGACATACATTCGTTCACCATAAAGATAATCTTTCCATTTTCCTATCTTCTTATACTGTAAGTACATATTGATTGCAAACAAATTGAAAAACACTGCGATGGTAATAAAAATTGCAATAACAAAATCAGGAACAGATTCCGCAGTTACAAGCGGAATGAAGATGACAACCCACGGAATAAAACCAGCTATACACCCGATATTATAAGATGTCCAATTTGTTTTTGTCGTCGTTTGATTATGAATCTCCATCACTAGACCCATAAGATTCATAACTGCAGTAAGGGTAAATAAAGCAAGCAATGTCCCAAAATCATATATCGTAACAAGCATACCGATAATAAAAATCATTAACGATGCACTGAAAGAGTATTCATACCATCGGGCAGGATTCATATGTTTTTTAAGGTTTTTAACATACCATTTATATAACACGGTAGACAATAGAATATGAGCTATCGCTGACATAAAAAGAAACAGAGCTACAAGTGGCCCAATTTGTATATTAAAAAAGGTTTCTGATACGGGCGAAATTGTTTCTGTAACTGCATTATATTCAGGGCGAGTATATGTCAAAGGTAGGGCAAATGTGTTACTTAGTATGAGCATTAAAAAACCCTGAATCATATGAATAATTCCCATTATTCCATTAAATATCCTTAATTTCTTGAAACGGACATCTCCAAGATCCGAGAAACATTCTACTTTATTTGGATCGCATTTCCCTGCCGGAAAAGTAAACGACCCATACGTTTTACATTTTGGGCAGGTTACATATATTTTTTCCGAAGGTTTTCCTTTAACCATAAATTGATTTTTACAACTTGGACACTGAATTTTTTTCTCAACCATAACTTTAACCTCCTTTAATTAATCAACTTACTGAATACTTTTTATATATATTTCATTTATGCATTTAGTTTAACAATTCCCGTTATTTTAGATACTCTAAGAGATTCGTTTCTCCAATTTTTAATTGAGGAAATAATTCTAGAAATTGTCTTGATATTTCGGATAATATTTTTTTAACGCCTACAGTTTTTTCAACTTCACTTCCAGGATATATCCTTACAACCACGCCATCATCCCTATGGCTGATCATACCTAAAAAACTATTTTTAGCATCCTTTTCAATAGCTAATGACTCTACAATTATAGAAGTTTTATCACGGCTAATATAAATATTATCAGTTTTAAGAACACCATTTTCATTACGAATCAATACACCCCTGAATTTAGTGAATATATCATCAAGATTTACATTTCCGTTTAGAACAACATGTGGCATTTTTTACACCTTAATAATTATTGGTTAAATTACTGTAACTTTATTTATTTTTTCTTTAAATGAAGATCAACAGAATTAATACAAAAACGTTTACCAGGTGGCAATGGCCCGTCATCAAAAACATGACCAAGATAGCCTCAACATCTTTTACATAAAATTGTGGAGGGTGTTGTAATAACGTTGAAAAAAAATCAGCAGCAAAAAAGGAAAAATGAAATAATAGGTTATGGGTAAAAAAATATGGCTAGGGCTAACTTTTGAGCCAAGCACAAACAACAGATATAAAAATCCGAGTTGAAGGGGTGTAGCTGAATTTATGCTGGGTGTAGGCCGTAAGCCCCTTTCTGTTTTAAACGGCATTCTACTATGCGTCTTACCTGCAGGCAGTCTGGACAACTGATCCCGCTGTTTAGACT
>CAZFAZ010000033.1:0-22797 GCA_964517155.1 uncultured Thermoplasmatales archaeon | reverse complement strand
AAGTATAGACCCTATTAAACCTGGTAAATTTAGTAGAATTGAAATAATACATCTATTAATTTCTATGGGTGTATTAACATTTGCTTTTGCAATTGCTCTGCCCAAAGACTCTTTGCTATCAGGTAATTTCAAATTTGAAGATTTTCCATATTACCTGTTAATATCTTTTTTGGGTATTGCAACAGCCTTTTTCTTTCATGAGATGAGTCATAAATTTATGGCACAAAAATATGGCCTCTGGGCTGAATATAGAATGTTTCCAATGGGCTTACTTCTAGCATTAATATTAAGTTTCACAGGCTTTGTATTTGCAGCACCAGGTGCAGTTATGTTTCTAGGAGGTTCAAGAGATTATGAAACAGGTAGAATTGCAATGGCAGGACCTCTTGCAAATATTGTAATTGCAATTATCCTAATTCCATTATATGTCTTTGTTTTCTTTGAATCAGCAAGAATCGGCAGTATACTAAATTTCATTATAATGATTAATTTGATTTTAGCGACTTTTAACTTGTTGCCTTTCGGACCACTTGACGGAACAAAAATTATTAGATGGAATGCAACAGTTTGGGTAATTATGCTTATAATATCAATAACATTAATAGTAACACTATTTACAGGATTGCCATTTATCAGTTAAAAAAAATTAAAAATATATTTGTTTTATTTTCCTTGTTTTTTTCTTATTTTTGCAAGTGCTTTTTCTTTTTTTCTGCGCTCTTCTTCTGATTTTAGGTCAAATTTTGGTTTTATAACAGGTTTTTCTTTTACTACTTCAGTTTCGACGATTTCTTCTTTTTTTACTGGTTTTGCTTTAGGTTCTGTTTTTTGTTTTTTTTCTTGTTTTTTGGGTTTTTCTTTTGGCTTTTCAAATAATTTTGAAAAAAACCTTTCAGATTTTTTATTTTCTTTTTCCTTTTTAGTTTTAACATCTACTGTTTTTTTCTCAGGAATCTGTCTTATTTTCCTCAATATTATCAAAATTATAAAGATAAATAAAATAATAATTAATCCAAAGAAAATACCATTCATCTCTGAAACATACAAACCTTGAGTCTCAAGCATAACCTTCTGACTTGCTATTGTAACATTTGGTGCATCTGTAGAATAAACTTCAATATTGATAGGATGTACAGTCCCCACATCTACAACATAATCTGGAACAGCAACCGCAAGAAACGTATTCGTACTTTGACCCGGTTTAAGAGATACAACTGTAGGATCTACAATCTTAATTGTCTCATGTTCACTTGTTATTTTAAATGAAAAAGTATCATTATAATTACCCCTATTTTTAACAATTATTGGAATAGAAGTAACTTCATTGGGTTTAAGTTTAACCAAATCTAAAGCCTCTATTTGTACATCTTTAAACGGTTTTACGTTTACAAGTATATCAAAATAGAAGTATTCAGGGGCAACTTGTCCACTATATTTGCCAAACCCTGCTGTTACAGCAGCAATAAACCATCCTGCTTTTTTAAATGGATACCAGTTATCCCATCCCTCAGGAAACCACACATTACTAAAAACCCAGTAATCAGTAACTTTAATCCTAATTCTTCCACTTTGAACTGGAACACGAGGATTGTTTAATTGAATAGTCATATTTGTTTTCAAAACGTTTCCTTCTTCAAAATAAACGTTAGTTGGATTAAAATTTACAAACCACCCATCTGAACTAAAATCAGGAAACTCAACAGAAAAATCAAGATATCTAGCTGTCAGAACAGGTTGAGTTTCTTTAACAGTTGTAAAAGTAGATGCGTTTTCTTCAGTCATATCTACAAGACCAACATCAATTTGTACTTTCTCACCGTAGCCTATTTCTATCGAATTAGGGATGCTTTCAATTCTTTCTGTAGTAAACTGATATATTGGAAATAGATTACCCGCTATCAATCTAGATATCTGGTTAAGAATAGGAAAATCCCAAGGATCTTTAGTATCAGACATATTTTGTGTTTGTTTTGAAGAACTAATAATAGGGAGAAAACTAGATAAAAAAAGGAAGAATACAACAGTAAATACTAGTTTTGCTTTAACTTGTTTTCTAATTTTAGTCCCCCCATTATAATAGAAAGTCGCATCTAGATCGTGTAACTTTAAATTAATATAAGATAGTTTTAAACTATCTTATTTTTTATTTTTTGTTTTAAAGTAATAAATCGCTATTAATAATACTACTATTATAACTAGTATTATTGGTAACACTGCTTCAATTCCATGCGTAGAAAAACCTTGACTTTCAACTAAGAAATTTTCATATATTTTTTCTCCGCGATCTTTCTGATCATCTGCTCTTACCGGCTCCATTGATATTCTGATAGTTTCTTCTTCGCTGTGATATCCAAAACTTTTTGGTGGTTTTACAACAAGATATGCTGTCGCTGTTGAGCCGTCTCCTTCAGAAAGTGTAACTTGTGAAGTAATTATTGCATTCCATCCTTTTGGAACATATTCTACATCCAAAAAAACTATTGTTTCAGCATTACCTAAGTTTCTAACTTCTATTGGAAATACTGCTGTATCCATTGGCCCTATTCTTTTTGTATTAGTATCTGGTAAAGATGGATCAATAAGTGGTTTATAAGCTGGAAATACTGGCAGAGTAAATTCCTGTTCAAAACCTTCAATAAGACCCAATTTTCCAACAGATGCTTTTATAGTTATGTATCCTTGAGCATAAGCTGGAGCGTTCTCTGATGCCTGAAAAGCAACATTAAATGTTGAAGTCTGTTTTTGATCTGAAATTGAAAAAGGCACTGTATCTTTCATTAGATTTGCAGTTAACCAGCTAGATTGGCCAACAATCTCAAGTTTAACAAAAGCATTTTTTCCTTGATATGCAAGTAATACTCCTTTACCTAAAACCCCTCTTGTCACATAGTAGTCTACATCCATCTGCACGGTTATAATACTACCACGAGGGACTACTGGATCTTCAGTTTTGTTACCAGAATATCCAACGCTGACAACGCTTTGTAAATTAAAAAATATTCCAGCAGATGTACTTGGTACAAAAGCAGCACATGCACTGACTAAAACTAAGCCTATAATAAATGCTGATTTTATAGTTCTACGATTTTTCATCATTTTTTATCACCATTTTTTTAATATTTTCAATATATATTTACATTTCCCCATATATAAAGATTGTTGTACATCTCTTTCTTTTTGAGTACAATAACCCCTATATATCTTATTCAATAATATATATAACTTTCATTATATAAAATACTTTCCTAAAAAATAACAGACTTTTTATTAAAAATATAATATAAAAAAATTAGAGAATAAATAAAAGAATTAATTAACGACATCAATTTCTGAAGTTTCGTCTTGATTTTTTTCTTCTTTTTTCTTTTTAGTAGTGACTTTATCTGGGAAATAACTCAAGATAACTATATCCCCAATAGAGTTAACCCATCTATAAGGAACTGCAACATCCACCGTCCCTTCTACAATAGTTGGGTTAGTATTAGTAACAAGTAAACTACTAACCTTTTTTTCATCCATATCAAGAAATACGTTCCTAACATGACCAACATATCTGCCTTGTCTAGTATAAACCGGCAACTTCAGAAAAGATGTAACTTCTTCTGTGCTAATTTTAGCTTCCTTCTCCATCATAAAACCAAAATGCATTTACTTATATTAAAATGTGATGGTAAAAAATAAAATAAGCGAAATCTTTTTTGACTATATCTGATTTCAGATTGTTAAAATGAATAACAAAAAACAAGATAAAATAATTGAAAAACTAAAAAAATATCAAAAAAAAGATTTCTCTTTTTCAAATGGACAAATACTTGGCTCCATGTGCACACAACCACTACCAGTTGCAAAAAAAGCATATAATATGTTTCTTGAAACAAACCTTGGAGATCCAAAACTTTTCCCAGGTTCAAAAGAAATAGAAGAAAAATACCTGTACTTTTTAAAAAAACTATTAAATGCTCCAAAAGAAAGCCAAGGAATAATAGGAAGCGGCGGAACAGAAAGCAATATCTCTGCAATATGGCTTGCAAAAAAACTAAACCCTTCAAAAAAAGAAATTATAATTCCTGAAAGCGCACATTTTTCCTTTGAAAAAATAGCATCGATAATGGATGTAAAACTTATACCTATTAAACTTAATCAAAACTATCAAATAGATATAAAAGAGGTACAGAAAAAAATTAATTCTAAAACATTAGCTGTAATTGGAATTGCAGGTACAACAGAACTTGGTGTAATCGATTCAATACCTGAACTTTCAGATATCTGTGAAAAACAAGATATTTTTTTACATATTGATGCAGCTTTCGGAGGATACATTATTCCTTTCCTTAAAAAACTAGGCTATAATGTTCCTGATTTTGATTTTAAAAATCCAGGAGTATGCAGTATTACAATAGATGCACATAAAATGGGCTGCTCTGCGATACCTTTAGGATCTCTCATACTTAGAAACAAAGAATGGCTTGAAAAAATTAGTGTTGATACACCATACATTAGTAGCGCCAGACAACCAGGCATTCTTGCCACACGCTCTGCAGCGCCAGTGGCTGCTGCTTATGCTGTTGCAGAATATCTTGGTATGAAAGGCTATACTAATCTTGTCAAAAAATGTATGGATAATACTTTTTACACTGTTAAAAAAATAAACGATATCGGTTTAAAGCTTGTTTTAAAACCTACAATGAATATTATTGCAATAAAATTAAATAATCCTGAAAAAATTGTTGCGCTTCTAACAAAAAAAGGTTACAAAATTAACAAGATGGATAGACTTTCATCCGCAAGAATAGTTTTTATGCCACATGTGACAAAAAAAATTATAACTAAGTTTTTACCTGTTCTTGAAAAAACTTGTAGGGATGCAGATGAAATATAAAAAATACGTATGAAAAAATATTTACACTCTAAGAATATATACATGTTTTGATCATTATGACAAATGTAATACCTGCGCATAACCACTGCATGATGTGTATGAAAGCAATTCCTACATCTGAAACTCTCTGCTCAGAAGAATGCAAACAAAAATATCAAAAAATGCTTAAAAAGAAAAGAATGACGGTACTATTTTTATGGGTCATGATAATTGTTTTCATGGCAGTACTTTTATATGCAAACTACACAACTTAATTTAAAAATAAAGCACGTTTTAAATTAAAATGAAAATAAAAAAATATTTTTTTATTCAGCAAGCTCTTCTTGTAAATCTATTACCATCTCAGTAAGTACATCTTCAAATACTTGATGACGATATTCTTTGATAGAACCATTTGAGAGATGAGCTCTTGCAACAAAATCTCGTCCATCCTTAATTATCTCAATATGACATACAGTTTCCATAGATAATCAACCTTAATTTGCAAACCCGAATTCATCGAGTATATTTATATCTTTTGTGGACAAAGTTTAAACAATGAAATAAACATACAGTAAATAATAAAAGGAGGGATTAGTGTCTTTGAACAAAATAAGACATTCAGCTGTTGCAGGTCAATTCTATGATGCAAACGAAACAGATTTAAGACAAACAATAGAAAATTGTTATACTGAATCTAGAGGACTCGGAGAAATTCCAAAAGTAAAAAACACAAAGAAAAAGATTAAAGGAATAATAGTTCCACATGCAGGTTTTATTTTTTCAGGACCAATTGCTGCACATTCATATAAATTTCTTGCAGAACATGGTTTTGCAGATACATTTATAATAATTGGTCCAAATCATACCGGCATGGGCTCAGGTGTATCAATAATGACTGAAGGAGAATGGATGACACCTTTTGGAACAACTGAAATAAATGAAATAATTGCAAAACAGATTAGGCGTGATATAATAGATTCAGATGAAAACGCTCATAAATATGAGCATAGCATAGAAGTCCAACTACCTTTTTTACAGTTTTTAGTTGGAAATAAAAACTTTAACTTTGTACCTATCTGCATGGGAATGCAAGATATAAAAACCTCTGAAGCAGCAGCAGCGATAATTGCAAACGTAGTAAGAGACTCGGAAGAAGATATAGTAATTATTGCAAGTACTGATTTTACACATGCCGGTTTTAATTATAATAGTATGCCACCTGAAGGGATACGTGTTGACAAATACGCAGAAAAACAAGACAGACTTGCAATAGAAAAAATACTAAAACTTGATTCAAAAGGACTTATTGATACAGTTGAAAAAAACAATATTACTATGTGTGGATACGGGCCTGTAGCAACTCTTATCACTGCCGCAAAGAAACTTGGTGCAAAAAAAGCCGAATTACTTAAATATGGCACTAGTTATGAGGTGCAACCTGGTAGTTCCTGTGTAGGATACGCAGCATTAGCAATATACTAAAAAATAAGGTTGTGATTTTTTAATATGAAAGCAAAAAAAGTAATTGATATTCAACTTAAAAAAGAGACAACAAACGAGCTTGTAATACAATTATATAATTCAGGTGGCTTTACTGCAAAAAAAGTAGGAATCGGCGTAGATATTCTTGAAGAGATGATAAAACAAAAAAACTGTGTAAAATTTTTAAGTTTTCCAGCATGTATTATATCTACAGGAACCCGTGGTGTTATAAAAGAACTTGTTAAAAGAAAACTTTTTGATGTAATAATTACCACTTGTGGAACACTTGATCACGATCTTGCAAGACTATGGGAAAATTATTATCACGGTCATTTTATGGCAGATGACAAAGAGCTGCATAAACAAGGTGTAAACAGACTTGGAAATATCTTTATTCCAAATGAATGCTATGGAAAAATACTTGAAGAAAAAATGCAGCCGATATTAGAAGAGATATATAAAAAAGGCAGTAAATGGTCTACAAAAGATTTAATCTGGGAGTTTGCAAAACATTTAGAAACAGAAAAAAACAAAGAAGAATCAATAATTTATTGGGCTTATAAAAATCAGATACCAATATATGTACCTGGTATTACTGATGGAGCATTTGGGTCACAGATTTGGATGTATTATCAGACACATCGGGATTTTACAATAGATCTTTTAAAAGATGAGCAAGATCTTTCAGATGTTGTTTTTGATGCAAAAAAAACTGGCGCGCTCATAATTGGTGGAGGTATTTCAAAACATCATGTAATCTGGTGGAATCAGTTCTGCAATGGTCTTGAGTATGTAGTATATATTACAACTGCCGCTGAATACGATGGAAGTCTATCTGGTGCACAAACTCGCGAAGCAATTTCGTGGGGTAAAATAAAAGAAAACGCAGATAATGTAACAATTGATGGGGATGCAACTGTAATGCTGCCCATGATGATTAGTGCGCTTTTAGAAAGGATATAAAAAAACTATTGCCAAAACATTGCTTTCATGATTTTTTGAATATTTTTTGGCAGTTCTGCTTTTTTCTTACCACTAACAAGGTCAAGTGTTGCACTAGCAATCATATTTACAGTTTCAGAAAAAAACCAGCGACCATAATCTGCATCCGCACGAGCTGGACTGCCGATATAGCCTTCACTAAAGCCAAGCTCTTTGAATTTTTTACCAATAGTCTTGGGTGAGTTAATATCACGATATATACTTTGCAAGTTTTTATATGATTCATCCACAAGATATGGATATTGATATTTCATAACACTTGTCTCACGAAAACAAGCATGTACTTCTTTACTTGTATCAAAACCAAGTTTAGGCTCACGCTCTTTAACCATATCATTATAAAAATATGGACCCCATGGTTCAACTATGCTTATATCATATTTTGATTCAAGTTTATTTATAGCAGAATAGATACCACGTAAATGACCAAGTGCCATATGATACGTGCAGATAACAAGATATTTAAAACCGTATTCCCCAAGAGATTTACCAACACTATAAACAACATCTCTTACAGTTTTACTGCTAACATTTATACTACCTGGAAAATCTGTGTTAAACTTGCAAAAACCGATAGGAATAGATGGCATCAAAACACAGGTATAATCTTTTTTCTTACTGTTTATAATTTTAATTGCTTCTTTTGTAGCATCAGAAATTATTAAAAAATCAGTACCAACAGGCAGATGAGGACCATGTTCTTCCATAGGACTAATTGGTAAGAAAAAAACTGTTTTATCACATTCTAACTCACTAATTTTTTTCCAGGAAAGTTCCTCAAATTTTAGAAAATTATTAGCTTTAGTTGTATTTTTTTTACTTTTCACGTTGTAACCTCACAACCGTCTTGAGTTATAATTACAGTATGCTCTTTTTGAGTAACAATACCTTTTCTCTGCTCAATTAACTGAGGGTAATGTTTAATCATACCTAAAAAAGAAAGCCTATTTAAAATCATGTCACAGTTATTTTCAAAAATATTATTAACCCAGCGCTGTGCAAAAGGAAGAGAGCCGAAGTTTTTATGAATACGATTATGCCATATATTTGCACGTTTATCTCTGACAAACCTGGCGCGTATAGATTTTTCACAAAGAAAGATATTGCTGCCTGCACCTGAAACTACATGCCCTACTCCATCTGTAGCAAAAGGCTCAATTGCAAGTACATCCCCAATATTAGGTTTTGTATTATTTAATAAATCAGGAACACTTGGTACACTTATACCAGAATGAAGAATATATCTCTGAAGACTATGCCCTGTTAAGTTATCAATTGATTTAAAACCAAAACCTGCAATTGTTTCTTGTACGGCTCGTCCAAGATCTGAAAGATTAATTTCTGGTTTAACCATTTCAACTGCTGTCTTCAGTCCTTCATCTGCTGCTTTTATCATATCAGCATAATTATTTGTTTCAACTTCAACTGTTACTGCAGTATCTGCAATAAAGCCATCGACATGTGCACCAACATCAAGTTTTACTACATCGCCTTTTTTAAAAACGAGTTTATCATTACTACGTGGACTGTAATGAGCTGCAATTTCATTAAGGGAGATGTTAACTGGAAATGCGATATTTGCTCCTCTCTGACGAATTTTTGCTTCTACTTTTTCTGCAACATCTAAAAGTTTAACATTTGATTTAATAATACTTGTACCATAATCACGAGCTTCTGCCGCAATTTTTCCTGCAAGTCTATATTTTTCTAAATTTTCATTATTGCTCATAATATCGCCTTAATTATTTCTTCAGCAGGAATTGCACCCTCTCTTAAAACTTTAGGTTTTTCATCTGATAAATCAATAATAGTCGAAGGTTTATCTTTTAGCTCTCCTGCATCAATATATATATTTATTTCATCTTTAAACTGCATCTGTATCTCATTTATTTTATTTGGCGTTGGCATTCCATGAATATTTGCACTAGTACAAATAAGCGGGCCAAAAACAGATAAAATCCTTAATGCAACAGAATTATCAGGTATACGAACTGCAACATTAGTGCTACCCGCAGTAAGTATATCTGAAACAACGTTTTTCTTTTTTAAAACAAGTGTAAGTTTTCCTGGTAAAAATCTTTCTGCAACACAACGTATCTTGTCATCTACAAATGCTATTTCTTCAATATCATTAATATTTGAAACTGCTACACTTAAAGGTTGATCAAAAGATCTTTTTTTAATTAAAAATATTTTTTTAACAGCATCATCATTGTAGATATCTGCACCCAAACCATACAGTGTATCTGTTGGATAAACAATTATTTGGCCATTGTTTAACGCAGAAACAATCCCTGCAAGATTAAAATTTGACATAAAATAACCAAACTTGTATTTTTTATTCACGTTTTATGAAATCACCAAGTGTAAGACTACTACGGGAGCCACCGGAGCTTTTTGTCGCATAACTTTGAGCACTTGCTACTTCTTCGAACAAGTTTATACCTAATTCTTTTTCAAGTTTCTGTGCGACTTTATCACTTGGTTTTAAATCCCCATTTTCAATTTTTGAGATAGTAACAGTACGTTCACCTATACGAAAACCTAATTCCTCGCGACTGAGTCCTTTTTTCTCACGACCGTTTTTTATAATTGTATTATAATCAGATACAAGTTCCTTTGTCATATCTTTGTAAACATCTTTTTCTTTTGGCCGACGGATACGCTCTAAAATAGGCGTTCTGCTGCTAACTGTCTGGCTAGATGATACAGGTATGCCTTTACCATGTTTCATACAACCTGGGCAAAGCATCATACGAACACCATCCACAGTTGCCGGCCTACACTCACATTCTCTACCACAAAGTTCGCATTCCATATTTTTTCATCCCCAAAAAAGTTTTTATATTTATATTAAACCAGCTTTTTGTAAAGCCATAAGGTCTTCAGTGCTAAGCTTTTCACCGCGTTTAAACTTTTCAAAGATTTCATCAGCTTCTCTATGTGCAGCTGTTGCTTCTTCTGCTTTTTTAGTTTTGCGTTTTTTCTCATGATCTGTTGTAATCTTACGCTCCAAATCATGAATTTTATCAACACACTCGATAAATTCTTTATGAACTTTATCTGCCTCAATCTTTGTCATAACAATTGTTTCTTGAATACCATTTACTTTTTTTACCATGTTATCAAGTTGTTTTATAAGATTCATCATGTTTTCATGTTCTTCTTGTGCACGACTTGCAAGTTTTTCAACGGTATCATGCTGTTTTTCTGCTTTCTGTTTAATTATTTTTTCTTCTTCAAGTGCTTTTTTTAGTTTTGGATCTTTGTTTAGTTTATCTTCTGCATCTTTTATTTTTGTATGAATCCCTGATATAACCTCAATTAATTTTTTCTCTTTCTGAGGAGACATCGCAGTTGTCATTTGTTCATTTTCAAGTGCTCTTATTTGTTTACGTAAAACGTTTAGATTTGTACCAGATTGAGAAGAACGTTCTCTTTCAAGAGATTCTATTTTTTTCTTTATTTCACTATAGCTTTTATTTAGTTTGTTTCTTTGATCCTTTGAGTGTCTTACTCTTTCATTTAACTCATCACGACTTTTTTTATGTTCAGAGATTTTATTTCTAAGAGCTCTAATTGAAAAATTCAAATTATCTCTTTCATCTGCAAGTTTTTTAGATTTATCATGCAACTTGTTTCTTTTATCTTTTAACTCATTTGCATTATTTTGAAGTTCATCTTTTTCTTTGGCTAAATCTTCGATTGAATCGCTCATTATAGACCTCATTAACCAGCTTTCTGATATTATCCTGTAAATAAGAAGTATTATTTAACTATTAGTCCTATATTTAAACATTATTATACCATAGATGAGAACTGCAAGTACGCCTGTTAAAAAGATCAAGTCAAATATTACTGCTCCGCCGATTCTTGCCATTGTTCCAAGTTTTGTGGGTGTATTGCTAAGAAGTTCAGGTAAATGCAGGAAATCAGCACCTATTAAAACACCAAATGTACTAGATGAATATGCAAGAGTTGCGCCTTTGGCAAAATTTTTCTTAAAAAGTATAATTGATGAAATACAAGCAAAAACAGCAGGTAAAAGCCACCATGGAAATTCTGCGACAATTCCTTTAGTGGGTTCGGGTTTTGTTATAAAATAAGTAATTATTGTTACAATTATTGTTGCAATTATAACTTGTTTATAAGATATTTTCTTTTTAGATATCAAATAAAAACTAAGAAGTACAGGTATTAATGCACCGCCTGTATTGATACCAACAATCCAGTTGTTATAGGAAAAAATAGCAATATTTGATATATCATATCCAAAAAGAATAATCGGAAAAGTAAAAATAAAAGAAATAATTACGATAATAGTCGATTCTAAACCTGAGAACCCTAAATATCTAAAAGCTCTTGTTAAAAGTAGATATATAAGATATATTGTAAGAATAGGCAGACTAACTCGTATTATCCAAAGAATAATTTCAAACAGCGATATTTCAGCAAATATAAACATTGTAAGTTTGTTGATATCAAAACTATTTATAAACCTTGTTTATATACCCTCAAAATATAGTGTTAAAACATGAGTGATTTCCTAAAAAAAGAATGCGATTTAAAATATTTTCATGATAATAAATATATTCGAAAAAAGTGTAAAAAATGTGATGCTTTTTATTGGACACTTGACAAAAACTCAGAATTTTGTGGCGATCAACCCTGTGTACCTTTTAGTTTTATAGGTAAACCTCTTGGTAAAAAACCATTAACTCTTTCTCAAGTTCGTGAAAGTTTTCTTTCTTTTTTTGAAAAAAATAATCATTCAAGGCTTTGTTATCCTGAGACAGGTGAGCGTTGTCCTGTTGTTGCTCGTTGGCGTTCTGATATATATCTTACTATTGCATCTATTGCTGATTTTCAACCTCATGTGACAAGTGGAGAAGTCCCACCTCCTGCAAATCCTTTAGTTATTTCTCAACCATGTATTCGTTTAAATGATTTAGAGCAGGTTGGCATCAGCGGCCGTCATCTTACAACCTTCGAGATGATGGGCCATCATGCTTTTAATAAAAATGTTAATGAAATTTATTTTAAAGAAGACACAGTTAGATTATGTAACGAATATTTCACAAAAATCATTGGTATTCCAAAGGAAAAAATTAACTATAAGGAACAACTCTGGTTTGGCGGTGGAAATGCAGGACCTTGCCTTGAAGTGCTTGCAGGTGGTCTTGAGATTGCAACACTTGTTTTTATGAACATGGTTGAAGATCCGAAGGGCAGTTTTGAAATTGAGGGTTCAAAATATTCACCTAATCCTCTAAACATAGTTGATACCGGCTACGGCCTTGAGCGTGTTGCATGGTGTACCCAAGGGACAAAAACTGTATATGATACTGTTTTTCCTGAAATGATAGAATGGATTATAAAAAATGCAAAAAATAATTTAGATATGCAAAGCATTTATTCACTTGCTGATCACAGTAAATGTCTTTCTTTTATGCTTGGAGATGGAATCGTTCCATCTAATGTTAAAGCAGGTTATCTTGCCCGGCTTATAATCAGGCGTTCTATTCGTTTTATTGAGAAAATAAAGCTAAATGCTAAAGTAAAAGACATTGTTTTTATGCAGCTTGATTTACTTGAAAAAGATTTCCCATCACTTAAGAAAAGAAAAAAACAGATTGGGGAAATTCTTGATATCGAAACACAGCGTTATCATGATACCCTTTCAAAGGGAAAAAATCTTGTTAAAAGAATTATTTCAGATAAAAAAACAATTGATAAAGATGATCTTATTCTTTTGTATGATACTCATGGTATGCAACCAGAGATAGTTAAAAACATTGCAAAAGAACAAGGTGTAAATATTGATATACCAAAAAATTTTGAATCAATGGTCGCAGAACTTCATTCTCATGAATTAGAATTAGAAAAATGCTCTGAAGAAAAAACAGATTTGCCTTTATCTGAAAAACTTTATTATAAAGATCATTACACTAAAGAATTTACTGCAAAAGTTCTTTGGGCCAGCAAAACAAAGAGTGGTTTTGAAGTAGTTCTTGATAAAACTGCTTTTTATCCTGAGGGAGGCGGCCAACCAAGTGATAAAGGTTTTCTTTCAAATAATGGTAAAAAAATACGTGTAAATCATGTTAAAAAACAAGGCGATGCAATCGTTCATGAAATCGATAGTTGTTTAAATGTTGGAGATACAGTTTTTGGTGAAATAGACTGGGAGCATAGATATACTCTTATGAGACATCATACAGGAACACATGTTGTAAATGGTGCTCTAAGAAAACTACTTGGTGAGCATATCTGGCAGGCAGGATCTCAACTTGCCTTAGAGGATGCTCGTTTTGATTTTTCTCATTATACTTCTGTATCTGATGAGCAGAAGAAAGAAATAGAGTCTCTTGCAAATGAACTTGTAAGAAAAAAGATTAATGTTAAAAAACTTGCACTTGATAGAAATACTGCTGAAAAAACTTATGGTTTCAGACTTTATCAGGGTGGTGTCCCCCCTGGCAACTGTATACGTGTTCTTGATATACCTGAAGTAGATTTTGAAGCATGCGGTGGCACTCATCTTAATAATATTGGTGAGATTGAAAAAATTAGAATTATTAAAATTGAGCGTATTCAAGACGGGGTCAATCGAGTTATTTTTGCTGCAGGTAAAATGGCTGATGCTTATCAGAAAGAAGAAAAAGGAATTTATCAAAATTTAGTTGATATTTTAAAACCTTTTTATGAAATAAAAGAAAATGTAAATATTTCTGAAGAGCTGAGAAAAATCGCTGATATTTTCTCTGTACCAATCGATCAGTTGGATAAAACACTTGAGCGTTTTATAAAAGAATCTAAAATTAAAACTCTTAAAAATGTTAAAAATTTATCTGATGCCGCAGATGACCTTTTTTCTGAGTGGAAGAAACAACAAAAAAATAAGAAAAAAGTTTCAAGTGACGATATAACTGATTTAATCAAATCAGCAGAAATAATTCCTGATAAAAACTATAAAATTGTCACAGGCATTACATGCTCTGATGCTACAGCTCTTGCAGGTGCTATTGTAAACCACCCCGGATTTATTGTTCATATTTTTGATGGTAAAAAACTTGTATCTATGGCCTCTGAAGATATTGATATTGACCTGCGAGAAATCGTACCAGAGATCGGTAAAATACTTGGGGGCAGCGGAGGCGGTAGACAGCGTATGACCCAGTGTGGCGGCCCAAATAAGGATAAAGTCAATTCTGCATTGGAAATGGCATTAAAACTAACTAAGAAAAAACTGCAAAAAAATTAATTTTGTTTTTTTAAATTATTAGCCCAATGGCCATATAATATGTACAGCAGCAATAACTACAATTGTTGTAATGCACATTCCTGCAATAAGCCATGGCGGTATTTTCAGACTTGTTTTTTCTTCTGCATCAAAGTAACGTATAAGCCCTGCTGCAGAGTGAAAACCTTCACCTTTTTTGTCTTTTGCCATAAATATTCAGAAACCATGATGTATTTTCTGTATTTTAGTTTTACTGTTTGGCTTTGCAAACATCTAAATATGCTTTTTATATACATATTTCTAAGGGTGTGAAGTTTATGAAAGAAGTAGAATCACTTATTAAGAAAGCTTTAAAATACAAAGAAAGTGGACTTACCGAACATGAAATCTCAGAAGAATTAAACGTATCTAAAGAAACAGCCGCATGGCTTCTTAGTAAGGGTAAAGAGAAAAAACCAACTGGTGATGTTAAAATAGGTTGGCGCTCAATTGGTGTATATCCTTCTAGAATCGGATTTATCTCAGATGCTCTTTGTGATATAATACTTGAAGAATGTGAAGAAGTAGATACAATTGTAGGTATCGCAATTAATGGGATACCATTTGCAGGTTTTGTTGCAGATAAACTTGGTCTTGAAATGGCAGTTTTTAGACCATATTATGAAAAATCAGGTGCTTTTTCTTCAAATTATGCCAGCGTCAAAGATAAAAATGTTGTTTTTGTTGACGATGTAATGGGAAGCGGTGAAACGTTTAAATCTGCAGTTAAAGCTGCAAAAACAGAAAAAGCAAAACCAGTGCTTTGTGTCTCAGTGCTAAATAAAACAGCTATGGATAAAGTAGGAGATGTCCCACTTCGTGCACTTATAAGAGCAAGAGTTTTATAAAATAACATTTGTGGAGAATAATCTAATGCACTGGGCTGATGTTTTAGCAGAGGAACTATTAAAAGAAAATAAAAAACATGTTCTTGCAACAGGTATTACACCTTCTGGCCCAATTCATGTTGGAAACATGCGAGAGGTTCTTACAACTGATGCCGTCTATAGAAGTGTTTTAAAGAAAAACGCTGATGCAGAACTAATTTACATAGCAGATGATTTTGATAACCTTAGAAAAGTATATCCTTTTTTACCAAACAGTTATGAAAAACATGTTGGAAAACCTTTGTCAGATATTCCTTGTCCTTGTAATAAACATAAAAGCTATGCTGAGCATTATCTTTCAACTTTTTTAGATTCACTTAAAGAGCTCGGAGTAAACCCCACTGTTTACAAAGCAAGTGAAATGTATAAAACTGGAATGTACGAAGAATCTATTCAGACAGCACTTGAAAACACAGATAAAATCCGTAGAATAATTGAGAAAATATCAAAAAGACAGCTTCCAAAAAATTGGATACCATTTAACATAAAATGCGAGAAATGCAGCAAAATTACTTCTGCACAACCTGTTCTTTATAATTATCCATATATAGAGTACACTTGTGGTTGCGGATACGAAGGAAAAGCAGATATTAGAATTGGTGGAATCGGAAAACTACCCTGGAGAATAGATTGGCCTGCACGCTGGAAAATACTAGGTGTAACCTTTGAGCCTTTTGGAAAAGACCATGGAACAGTTGGTGGAACCCATGATACAGGTGTTGCAATATCAAAAGAAATATTCGGATATAACCCGCCGAAATATACAATGTATGAATTCATCCTTTTAAAGGGAAAAGGAGCAATGCATAGTTCTAAGGGAACTGCACTTTCCGCTGAAGAAATGCTAAAGATAACACCTCCTGAAGTGTTAAGGTTTTTACTTATGAATAATCAACCAAATAAACACATTCAGTTTGACCCAGGTCTTGGTGTTTTAAACCTTGTAGATGATTATGATCAGCAGGAAAGAGCATATTTTAAAATAGAAGAAGAGCTCAAAGGAACAAAGGATCTAGCAGAAACCTATGAACTATCTCAGCCTTATGAAATACCAAAAAAGATACCTTTTCAGCTCCCTTATCGTCATCTTGTAACACTTGTTCAAATCGGTGAAGACTGGAGTGATGTAAAAAAGATACTTACTAGAACAAATCAGATACCTAAAGACTTAAGCAAAGAAGACGAAGAGCATTTAAAGCAACGCTCGGAACATGTTAGATATTGGCTTGAAAACTTTGCACCAGATATGTTAAAATTCACAGTTAAAAACAAATTACCAAAAATTGTTTTAACAGATGAAAAAATAAATTTTCTAAAAAAACTAAATGAAAAACTACCAGATATAAAATGGGAAGCAGAAGATATACACAACACAATTTATGAAATATCTGAGAAAGAAAAAATACCAATTAAAACTGCTTTTAAAACCATTTATCAGATAATACTAGGTCAAGAGAAAGGACCTCGTGCAGGATTCTTTTTATCAAATCTAAATAAAGATTTTGTAGTAAAAAGAGCCAAAGAAGCAATTAAATAATACTTTTTCTTAAACGTTTTTTAAATTTATGAAAATCTATTTAGAAGTCTATGGTTGTACAGCAAACAAGGCAGATGCAAGCCTGATAAAAGGAGTTTTAAAAGAAAATAAATACGAAATAGTAAAAAATTTATCTGATGCAGATTTTGCTGTAATTCTTACATGCACAGTTATTGATACAACAGAGCAGCGTATGCTTTCAAGAATTAAAAAATTAAAAGCGAGTGATAAAAAAATAATTATTGCAGGATGCATGGCAAGCATTCAGAAAGAAAAAATCAAAAAAATCTTACCAGATGCAAGGTTTTTACCACCACAATACTCTCATCATATAGTAGATATAATAAAAAACAAAAATATAATTTTTGAAGAAAAAAATAAAACTTGTTTTTCAAAATATTATGATGAAATAATAGCACCAATTGCTATTGCTGAAGGATGCATGTTTTCATGTTCTTATTGTATTACAACACATGCCCGTGGAAATCTTAGAAGTTTTCCAATAAATGAAATTAAAAAAGATGTTTATAATGCAGTAAACAGTGGATGCAGAGAGATACAGTTAACTGCACAAGATACAAGTTCTTTTGGTCTTGATAAAAAAACAAATCTTGGAAAGCTTTTAGAAAACGTTGTAGAAATAAATAAAGATTTTAGAATTCGTATTGGAATGATGAACCCGTTCACTTGTCTTAAAAATCTAGATGATATAATCAAAGGATTTAACAGTTCAAAGATTTACAAGTTTGTTCATCTACCTGTTCAGTCAGGTGATAATGAAATTCTTAAAAAAATGAATAGAAAATATACTGTTGAAGAGTTTGAAAAAATAGTATTTATTTTCAGAGAAAAATACCCTGATATCACAATTGCTACAGATATAATAGTAGGTTTTCCAGGTGAAACTGATAAACAATTTCAAAACACAGTTGATTTAGTTAAAAAATTAAAACCTGATATTACAAACATTACTCGTTTCTCACCAAGACCTGGTACTAGCGCAAAAACTATGAAAGGAAGAATTACAACAGAGGTTGCTAAACAAAGATCAAGGATTTTATCTGAAATATGTGATGATATTTCATTTGAACAAAACAAAAAACATATCGGCAGAAAATACAATGTTTTAATAACTGAAGTTGGTAAAAACAATTCTTTTATGGGTAGATCTGAAAATTATAAACCTGTTGTTTTAAAAGAAAAACTTCAAATTGGGGCTTTTAAAAACGTTGAAATAAAAGACGCTGCGATAACATTTCTTTTCGCAAGCCTTATATAACATAAAAATATATGTTGGCATTGTGGAAGGGATGATAAGAGTAGCTATTAATGGATTCGGGAGAATAGGTAGAAATACACTTCGTGCAGCAGTAGGTCATTCACAATATGGTAAAAAATTTGAGATCGTTGCAATAAATGATCTTGGTAATACTAAAGTTCTTGCTCACTTGTTAAAATACGATTCAATCTATGGTAAATTTGATGGTACTATTGAAGCCAAAGAAGATGGAATATCTGTCAATGATAAAATGATAAAGTTTTATTCACAGGTCAACCCCTCAAAACTTCCGTGGAATGAGCAAGATATCGACGTATGCGTTGAATCAACTGGCATATTCCGTGATAGAGCTGGCGCAAGCCAACATCTTGAAGCAGGGGCAAAAAAAGTAATTATTTCAGCACCAGCAAAAGATCCTGATATAACAGTAGTACTTGGGGTAAATGAACATCAATACGATGCAACAAAACACAATATTATTTCAAATGCATCATGTACAACAAATAGTCTGGCACCGCCTGTGAAAGTTCTTAATGACAATTTTGGGATAGAACAAGGATTCATGACCACAATTCACTCATATACCGGTGATCAAAGAATTCTTGATTTTCCTCATAAAGACCTTAGACGCGCACGAGCAGCAGCAGTTTCTATCATCCCAACCACAACAGGTGCTGCAAAAGCAGTGGCACTAGTTATACCTGAACTAAAAGGTCGTATTGATGGAATGGCCGTACGTGTACCAACACCGGATGGAAGTCTAACCGATTTTACATGTATACTTAAGCGAGAGGTAAACGCTGAAGAGGTGAACAATGCATTCAAACATGCAGCAGAAAACGGCCTTAGAGGAATAATGGAATACAGCGAAGAACCACTGGTTTCAACAGATGTCATTGGAAACCCTCATTCTGCAATAATAGATGGCCTCTCCACAAAAGTAAACGGCGAGCGTGGAAACCTTTTAAAGATACTTTCTTGGTATGATAATGAATGGGGGTACAGCTGCAGAATAGTTGACCTCATCAACTATCTTTTTATTAATCATTCAAAACCTATTAGTGAACTTCAATTAGCATAAACTTATTTTTTATAGAATTGTTTAAATAAACACTTTTGATAACATTTTTTGGAGGTTAAACTTATGAAAGAATATAATACACTTGATGATTTTAAATTAGAAAATAAAACTGTTTTACTGCGCGTAGATTTTAACATGCCACTTGATAAAAAAACTCTTGAAATACTTGATACAACCCGTATAAAAAGAGTGCTTCCTACAATAAAAGAGCTAATTGATAAAAAAGCAAAAACAGTAATTATCGCCCATCAAGGAAGAAAAGGAGATTGGGATTTTATAAACATGCAAAAACATGCAAAAGCAACAAGTGAACTTTTAGGAAAACCTGTCAAGTTTGTTGAAGATATTTATAGCGAAGTTGCACAAAATGCAATTAAAAACATGCAACCCGGCGATGTAATTATGCTTGACAACGTAAGAAAATACAATGGAGAGACAGAAAAAAAAATACCTGAAGAGCATGCAGAATCAGACTTGGTACAAAACCTGTATCCACTTGCTGATTTATTTGTAAATGATGCCTTTGCAGCTGCACATAGAAAACAATGCAGTTTAACAGGTTTTACTGCGGTTCTTCCTTCTGCAGCAGGTCGATTGCTGGAAAAAGAACTTGACACCCTTGGAAAAATTATTGTTAATCCTGAAAAACCATCTGTTTTTTTATTTGGTGGTGCAAAATTCTCAGATGTTGTAGTAACAATAGAGCGGCTTTTAGAAAACAAAACTGCAGATAAAATAATACTAACAGGCCTTCCAGCAAATGCATTTCTTAAAGCAGAAGGAATAAAACTTGGCGATAAAAACGAAGAAATGCTTGCAAAAGAAGGAAAACCTGAAAACTATGAAGAAATAAAAAAAATACTTTCAAAATATAAAGATAGCATTTATCTGCCACTTGATTTTGCCCAGCAGAGTAATACCCTCAGAAACGAAATAGATTTATCACAACTTCCAACTGAGTATAATTTATTTGACATTGGTGAAAAATCAATTAATAATTTTAAAGATATAATATCTAGTGCTAAAACAGTATTTCTCTCAGGACCATGTGGTGTTTTTGAAAACCCTGCTTTTATGAAAGGAACTCAGGAGATATTTACACATGTTGCAAACTCAGGTGTATTTTCAATTGTTGGTGGAGGTCACACTGTTGCAGCAGTTGAAAAATTAGGTCTTGAAAATAAAATTTCTCATATAAGCACAGGTGGCGGATCCCTTGAAAAATTTATGATGGGTGAAAAACTACCTGCTGTTGAAGCACTTAAAGCAGCAAAAAATAGAACTAAAAAATAATGTTTTTTGAGATAATCTCAAATAATATCTTTTCTTTTCCTTTTTTTATTTTATTATTGTATTAAGGGCTGGTAGATCAGCTGGAAGATCGCTACCTTCGCAAGGTAGAGGCCGCGGGTTCAAATCCCGCCCAGTCCATATAAAAACATATTTTTTCGTCTTTTAACGAAGAAAAACATTATATAGGTATCCTATATCTTAAAAAGAACTCAATCATAAGATATGAAATAAAAAAACAAATATTATCACTTGCCATTTTGTTATAGCAAAAAAATAAGGAGACAAAAATTTAATGAAAATATTACTTGTATCACCGCACCCAAATTCCAAAAAAAGCTTTCTAAACAAGTTTCAATACCCTAGTTTAACTCTCCAACAAGTAGCAGGTATAACACCACCAAAACATGATGTTCAAATAATCGATGAAAGATACGAAGATATAGATTTTAACAAAACATACGATCTTATTGGAATATCTTGCTTAACATACAATTCTTTGAGAGGATACGAAATTTCAAAGATTTTTAGAGCAAAAAAGATACCTGTTGTTTTCGGTGGATACCACGCATCACTTCTACCTGATGAAGCAAAACAACATGCAGATTCAGTAGTAATAGGCGAAGCAGAATACACTTGGCCTAACCTACTTAGAGACGTTGAAAAAGGAGAGCTTAAACCCTTTTATAAATCAGATAACCTTGTTGAACCAGAAGATATACCACCAGCACGCCATGACATAGGCGTTTATACTCTATGGGAAGCAGTTCAATCATCCAGGGGCTGTCCAACAGGCTGTGAATTTTGTGCTATGCAAAAAATAGAAGGACCACGCTTCAGAGCAAGACCCATAGATAAACTAATTGACGAAATGAAATCTATCAAATCAAAAACAATTTTCTTTGCAGATGCATCATTAACAATAAATCCGCCTTATTCAAAAAAACTTTTCAAAGAAATGGTACAATTAAATAAAAAATTCCACTGTTTTGGAAATATAAATGTTATTTCTCGTGATGATGAATTTTTAAAATTATCAAGGGAAGCAGGTGTTAAAAGATGGTATCTGGGAATAGAGTCAATCTCTCAAGAAAACATCAATCAAGCAGGAAAAAGTACAAACAAAGTAGAAAACTATGCAACAGCAGTTAAAAAAATAAAAGACTATGATATGGACGTCACAGGATTTTTTATATTTGGCTTAGATCATGACACACCTGAAACATTCAAAAAAACGCTAGATGCAATATACGAATGGAATCTTGACTCTGCATCATTTAGCATTGTAACACCATATCCTGGAACAAGGCTTTTTGAAAGAATGGAAAAAGAAGGCCGCATTACAAACTATGATTGGTCTAGATATGAAGAAGGAAAAGTAAATTATAAACCAACAAAAATGACTGAAGAAGAATTACTAAATGGAATTAGATATGTTGCTCGTGATTATTTTTCAGTCAAACAATCATTAAAAAGAAGTTTTAACAAGTATCATATAAATCCTATAAATGGAATGATTCTATTTATAGGTAATATGTCACTTAGATATTTTTATAAACACGAAAAATTAGATATTTAAAAAAATAATGTTGTGATACAAAAATGAAAGTATTACTTGTATTTCCAAGGATATTACATGGTGCAACAACATACCGAGATAAAGGTAGTTGGACTTCTATTATCTTTGGATACCCAATTATTACTTTGCCGCATATGGCAGCAATAACACCTGCAAAGTATGATGTAAAAATCGTTAATGAAAATTATGAAAATATTGATTTTGAGGAAGATGTGGATTTAGTTGGTATTACTTGCTACACAATGACTGCGCCACGAGTGTATGAAATTGCAGATGAATTCAGAAGAAGAGGTAAAAAAGTAGTATTAGGTGGTTATCATCCAACTGCAATGCCCCAAGAAGCATTACAGCATGCAGACAGCATACTGCTTGGTATGGCTGAAGCAAGCTGGCCTAGACTTTTAGAAGATGCCGAAAAAGGAAAACTCAAAAAGATATATGAAAAAGATATAAACTTTGATATGGCAAAAATACCTCCAATCAGACGTGATTTAATAAAGCATAATCCTATGCTTGG
>CAZFAZ010000032.1:0-38181 GCA_964517155.1 uncultured Thermoplasmatales archaeon | reverse complement strand
TCTTTATACATCATTTGATAGATTTTGTCCGTACTCATTGTTTTTTGTACGCCTAATCCAATATCAACCGCTTTGGGTATTTCATCTTGTTTATTTAGATCAACCCCGCATTTAAAACAGTAATTATAACTAAAAGGATTTTCTTCTTGGCAATTCCAGCAAACAATAGATTGAAGTTCATCTTGTTGGTTTAAATCTTCTTTCTTAATTCCAAGTATCTCCATTATCTTATTTTTCATGTCTGTATTTGCTAAATGCACATATCTAGAAGGCATTTTAGACGTTCTAGACCATCCAAATCTTTCTCTAAGCATCGCTTCATTAAAACCTTTGATACAACACCAAGTTGCAGATATATGGCGTAAAGTGTGGGGCGTGATATGTGTTTTTATCCCTGAATTTTTAACAATACGATCTATTATTTCATTGATTCCCATATCTGTTAAAATTTTACCTTCAGGATGATAAAATTTAACGCTTGTATCCTGTGAATAAATAAAGGGTGCATCAGGGTTGTTTTTAAATTCGTGGTGATTAAGATAATCCTTAATATATGCCGTACTAGAACCAATTAAAAAGAGCTGTATAAAACGCTGCCCTGTTTTTAACCCTCTTGTTTTTTTAGGGAGTATGAAATAATACTTCTTAAGATCATTATCAAATTTTACATTGCGTATTCTAAGACTTATAAGTTCACTTTTACGGAGTCCGCCATCTAAAAGACTTGTAATTATTACTTGATCTCGTACATCTTTACATGCATTAAATAATTTAGTTATTTCTTTTTTAGTTGGAATATTATCTAAGGGTAATTCTTTGCTGTTATCATCATAAGTTATCCATCTTACAGCATCAGGATATTTTATATCTTTCTGATCTGTTTTACCATTTGCATATAAATCAGGTTCATATACAAATTTATAGAATCTTTTAATTTTCATAAGGTAAAGGCTTGTTGTACTTTCGCTGTTTTTCTTTACATTTTTAAGATAATCGCTAAAATTCATTATGTCGGTTCTAGTTGCTTGTTTAAACTCTTTTTTACCTAAGAAGATACTTAGATGTAATATAGCGATTAAATCAGCATCAATCGTGTTAATATTGACTTTGTCGACCTTTTCTCTAAGCGTTTTATATTGCAGAGCAATCTCTAAATGATTATTATTTTTGATAAGCGGTTTATTATCAGCTGTAAATTTTCCTAATAAGATTTGTTGAATATGTTTTTCTTTATGATCCATACAATTACCCAAATAAAAGTATGTTTTTTATAGTATATAAAACTTGTTTAAAACCTAATACAATTCTTGCATTTTTATCCAAAAGACAACACTCCAGGATGCTCAATGGAAGCTATGATGTTTACCAAATATAAACCAGAGTTTGAAAAAAACAATACAACAATACTTGGTGTAAGCAAAGATAGTTGCTTATCTCATAGAAAATTTATTGAAAATAAGAATCTTAATTTAACTTTAATATCTGATGAAGACAAAGAAATCCATCAAAAATATGGCGTATGGAGAATGAAAAAATTTATGGGAAAAGAATTTCTTGGAACAATTCGCACTACTTTTTTAATCGATGAAAGTGGAAAAATTAGAAGAATATGGGATAATGTAAAGGTAAATGGACATGTCGATGAAGTGCTAACAGAAGCCAAAAAACTTTGATTTTTTATCTTCTTGGTTCAAAGCAATCTAAGCATAGTGGTGTGCCATCTGGTAGTATCTCATGGTCAAGTCTACAACGAGGTATAGTTATAAAATCAGGTAAACCTTTTTCGTTTGTTATCTGTTTAAAATAAGAATAACTATGTTTACAATTTACACATTTAACATCTGTTTTTTTTCCTTCAGACATCTCCTCAAATTTGAAATCTTATATTTTATTTAAATGTTTCTTTGAAAAAACATTTTTGCAACATTTTATATAAAAAATAGCTTTATTTTTTAAAATTTGTTGTGTATAACAGATTAAAAAATCAAGGTAATCAAATTTCCAAAATACCTATAAAACAGTAAATTAAGGGTGTATCAGACATATTATTTAAATATTACTTCCCCATTCCGAGTTTTTAATGGCACTTTGGCAGGGTAAAGCAAAAAGAAGCAGAACAGGTCGCAGAATACGCTATATGCGCGGTAAAAGAAAATTTGAAATAGGCCGGGAAACACATCTTACAACTATTGGCAAAAACAGCTTAAAAATAGTAAGAACAAAAGGAAATAACAGAAAAACAAGAGTTAAAACTTCAGATATAGCATATGTGTTAGATCCAAAAACACAAAAAACTACAAAGACAGAAATTACAACAGTTAAAGAAAACCCTGCAAATATACACTATGTACGAAGAAACATAATAAACAAAGGCGCAATAATTGAGACAAAAATTGGAAAAGCAAAAGTAACATCACGACCTGGACAAAGCGGAACTATCAACGCAGTACTTTTAACAAAATAATTTTATTATTTTTGTGATAATTTATGGTTTCAAGAGGAGAAGAAAAATACGTTGTATACCCTATTTATTTTGATAAATCAGTTTCAAGATTAAAAGGTAGACGGGTTTCTAGCAAATACGCAGTCGAAAAACCGTCTATCGATAATATTTTAAAGGCTGCAAAATCACTTGATTTAAACCCGATATTAGAAAAAGAAACCTTTCATTCTTCAAAACCTTATCGTCAAGAAGGAAGAATATTAATCGATCAAAAAGACTCGAAAAATAAGCTTTTAATTCAAATTGCAAAAATTTTATAAAATTATATTAAAAGTTTAATTATTTTTAAAATAACCTTTTACAATTGATACTAATTCAGCTGGTTCAAAAGGTTTTGTGATATAATCTTTAATATACTTTTTAAGCTCATTAAAATCTGGATCTGGTACATCCTTTGCCGTAAGCATTGATATTATTATTCCTTTATACAGTTCCTCTTTAACAATCTGCCGGATTGTATCCCATCCGCTCATAATAGGCATCATAATATCCATTAATACTACGCCTTTAAAACCATGTTTAAGCTCATCTATACAATCTTTTCCATTAGGAACTGTATACACCTCATATCCATAATTTTCAAATAACTCTCGTAATGTAATCAATATGTATGGATCATCGTCAACAACAAGTATTTTTTTTCCCATATGCCCTCACATCACATTTTTTTCATTTTTTATTAATTACTTTATGTATCCTCTGCCTCAAATCTTCTATATTGAAAGGTTTTTCAATATAATCTTCTGCTAAAAATTTACCAGCATTTTTTGCAATTTTATCGGTTCTAGCTGTAAGAAATATCACTGGTATTTTTTTCCAAGAGTCATTTTCTTTGAGCCTATCAAACATCTCCCATCCATTCATACCTGGCATCATAATATCTAGTAATATGATATCTGGAAGTTCTTTATTTCTAAGTTTTTCAAGACATTTTTCTGCGCTTTGAATGCCTATTACTTCAAATTCTGAATCTATCTCTTCAAGACCTTGTTTAACTGAATAAAGCAAGTCTGTTTTATCATCGACTACAAATATTTTTTTAACCAAGTTATTATCCCTGCCTCTAAGAATTAATTATATATTTATTAATAATTTTTTTGTAATGAACTATCGTATATATGCAAAGTAAAATAAAAAGTTGTTCCTTTATTTTCACCAAGACTTTCAACCCATATTCTACCACCATGTTTTTCAATTATTCTCTTACAAATTGACAAACCTAATCCTGTTGATTCGATATCATGACGAGAGGAATCTGCCTTGTAAAACTCATCAAAAATAAAACCTATTTTGTCTTTTGCCATACCAACTCCTGTATCGCTGACAGATATCACTGCAACATTTTCTTCTATTTTGGCATTAAATGTTATTTTTCCATCATTTTTTCCAATGTATTTAATCGAGTTAGAAATCAGATTATCAAAAAGTTCCTGGATTCTTATTTTATCAGCATAAACAAATAACTTATCATCTATTTTATTTTCAATAATAATATTGCTTTCACTAAAAATATAAGATTTATTCTCTAGAATTCTTTTTAGTTCTTCAAGTAAATTTATTTTTTTTAATTCAAGTCCAAGAGTAGGTGAATTTAAACGAGCAAGCTGCAATGTTTTCACTACAAGATTTTTCATGTATTCAGCATTTTTAATAGAGATATCAAGCATTTCTTTAGATTTTTCATCATCTACTCGTTTCTTAACAAGTGGTAGTAGCGTTATAATTGGAGTAAGTGGTGTCTTAAGATCGTGACCAAGTTGATTAATAAAATCATCTTTTTGTTTCAAAAGTTTTTTTACATCTTGAGTTCTTTCTTGCAAATCCTGCGTCATTTTGTTAAATGCTTCTGCAAGATCTGAAAATTCATCATGAGATTTTATTTGTATACGAGCATCTAAATTGCCTTTACCTATTTTATCAATAACATTTTTGAAAATATTAATAGGCTTAATTATAGTAATTCTTAAAAGTAAAAGAAAAATAATAACTAAAACAACTATGAAAGAGACTGCTATAACAATCAGATTAAAAATACGCATATTTAATGCATTATAATATTTATCAAGTGAAAAAATAATTTCATATGTACCTGCTTTCTGTCCAGATATCTGTATAGGAGATATAACAGTTAACCTATGTACATCATCTTCATGACTAGAAATTTTAATAATTTCATTATCATCATAAGCCTGTTTATTTTCAGCAGAAGAAATAGCACCAACTAAATCAGAATTACTAGAAGAAAAAACTTCGAGATGCTCTTCTTTAGGTAAATTAACAGAAATACTCAAAATATCAGAATTATGAAAAATAAAACTAAGAATAGTACTAAGAATCTTTTGTTTATCGTTTAAATGATTGTAACTACCAATACTTGCATCTAATGCTTGAGTCAGTGCTTCTGCTTTTTCAGAATAAGATGTTTCAAATAAATCAGTTTGTTCCCTAATATTGAAATAAGACATAGAAACAAAAATAAAAGTAGATGTCAATATTATTATTAAAGAAAGTTTTAATGAAACACCAATCTTCTTTTTCATTTTATATTGCTAACACCATCCTACATATATGAACTTTATAATAAATACAGATACTAAAACCATTTTTCCTTAATATCATCAATTATATAGCTATTTATTATAGTATCAATCTTAGTTTTTAAAGCAGTGTTTCCATTTTTTATTGCTACACCATAAAACTCATTTGTAAAAGGATCTCCAACAATTTTGAGATTATCATATTCACTAACAAGTGCAAAGCCTGCAGGATAATCAATAATAACAGCATCAATATTGCCATTTATTAATTGATCAACCGCCTCTGAATAATCATCAAAAGTAATTACCAAACTTGAATTAGTATATACTTCTGCTTCTTGTTTGCTTGTAGTACCATTTTGTACGCCTACTTTTTTATCATATAACTTTTCAGGAGAAGTTATGTTTTCATTGCTAAGATTAACAATAACAATCTGCCCTGCATTAAAATAAGGTTTGCTAAATGATACCTTCTCAGATCTTTCTGAGTTAATTGTAATTGCTGCTATAGCAATATCAATTTCTCCTGAGATAACCTTATTAAGAAGTATATCAAAATCCATGTCTCTAATCTCAAGGTCTACACCAAGGCTATCTGCTATTGCATGAGCTAAATCTATATCAAAACCTACAATATCTCCATATTCATCAACATACTCCATTGGCTCATAAGGTGTTGAAGTTCCTAAGACAAGTTTTCCAGCATCCTTGATTTTTTGTAAAGCTGGATCAACATCATTTTGAGAATCTATACAACCAGAACAAAAAACAAAAATATTTACCAATATAATTATCAGCAAAAATAGTTTAAGATTTTTATGCATCTTTATCCACTCCTCACATTTTCTTGTGATTATGTATAAACAAACATAATTAAAAATATTCCTCGTGTTTTTTTGTAAAAAATATTAAGTTTAACAATATGCTTTATTTTATTAAACTTATTAAGCAAAAACCTTTATTTTTTAATATAACAATTAAACTAATAATTTAAATGTTAACAATTTACACGATTTTAAAATACAAAATTATGCTAAATTATGTCTAGCAAACTAAATTTTAATAATTTTAGTATGACCGATAATATATAGCATAGTAAATTAACAAAAATTACTAAAAAACCAGAAAATAACTTGAAAATTAGGTATTTTCTCCTTAAGAATTACAGTAAAATAACGAATTATACTAAAAATGATGCAAAAAGTCCAGAGTTTTGAGTGAAAAAACATGGTTTTAAACAATTTTTGAATGCATGACAACATTTAGCAATATTATATACTTGTTAACAAGTATCACTATTTTGGCAAAAAGTTAAATATTAATTTGTATATTTGACATATAGCAAGTACTAGACTTTAATTAAGTAATAGAGGTGTTTCAAATACAAAATAAGGAGAGAATAGTATATTACGTTAGAGTTAGTAGGGAAGAACAAGCAAAAGGTTATAGTCCCGAAGGTCAAAAATCTACATTAGATAGTTGGCTAGTTGATAATCCTAATTGGAATTGGGTTAAAACCTACAAGGATGAAACTAGCGGTAAGGATATCAAAGGCCGTCCAAAATTTCAAGAAATGATAACAGATGCAAAAAACCAACTCTTTGATGGAATATGCACTTATGACAATGATAGATTCTCAAGATCAACAAAAGATGTACTTACGATTATGGATGACTTGCTAACATTTGGTGTAAAATTACATATTTATACATTAAGACATATCGATATATATAGTGATCAAGGACGATTCATTCTAACAAACTTTGCAGCATTTAGTGAATTTTTCAGAGGGCAACTGGCATCAAAAATAAGAGTAGGTGTCAAACAAAAAATGAAAAATGAATGGTTTGGTCAAGCTCCTTACGGATATACCATAAAGTCTGATGTTGTAGGCAATAGAAAGAAAAATACAAGACTTATAGAAAATCCTGAAGAACAAAGAGTTCTAACAATAATGAGCGAATTAAGAACAGAAGGTAAAAGCTATAATGAGATTGCAAAATATTTAAATGAAAACAAAATAGAAACCCGCTATACTAGAAAAGATAAAAAAAGTGATTGGTATTCTACTACTGTAAGAAATATACTTAATCGTAAAGAAGTCGAGTTAAATGACAAAAAAGAAGAGACCTGAATTTTCTACAGACGTCAAAATAAAAGTAGTTGAAAGATCGGGAAACAAATGCGAGAGATGCGGATTTATTTTTGACGACCATAAAAAAGGAGAGTTTCATCAGATAAAAGCAGTTGTTTTTGGAGGAGATGTAAGTCTTGAAAACTGCTCTTTATTATGTAATAAATGCCCTAATGAAGCACCTAATGTTAAAGATGAAGAAGATCTCTTAGTCTACAAACATTTCTTCTTACGATTTGCATCGTTTAAAGAAGCAAATCAACATTATAATGCTGATACAAGGCTTGAACTTTATCTAAAAATAGCACAAGATATTGCTAATAAATATTATAATAAATAATATCTTATCATTCTAGAAATTTTAGAGAGTCTGTATTTTAAAGGTGGTTTTTTAAAAAATAATGGCTTAAATAAAGCTTGCTAGATTTTATCTATCATTTTAATGTAATTAATATGACAGGTGCTAACATTAAAAAATATGACATTAATTATCACGATTTTTAGTTTTTAACTACAAAAATTAATAATTTAACTTTATAGCTTAACTAAATTAATAAAATAAACGTTAAGCATTTATCAATAAAATTTAAAATTATTTATGGCATAAAATATTAATATTCGCAAAATTTATATTGTTTTTTAAAAACATATGTTAAAAATTTAACTTAATAAAACAATAAGGGCAAATAAATAAACGTTAAACTTTAAATCAATCAAAAGTTTTAATAATGACCATAAATTTACCCAGAATACCAAAAATAGAGTAATTAGATAGGTGCACAAAACCATGTACATCGTAATCGTTGGAGCCGGCGGTATAGGAAAACGCCTTACAGAAATTGTCCTTAAAGACGGCAATCAAAATGTAATAGTAATAGATAAAGACCAAGCTGCTTGTGAAGAAGTTGCAAGAAAATTTGATGCAGTAGCAATAAATGCAGATGCAACACAAGAAGAAACACTTGATGAATCTGAAGTAAAAAAAGCAGATGTCCTAGTAACAACTACAAATGATGATGCAGTAAATCTAATGGTTTGCAGTCTTGCAAAAAACAAGGGCGTAAAAAATCTTGTATCTGTAGTAAATCAGGATGAAAGTAAGCCAATGTATATGGAAAAAGGCGTGAAAATGATTAAAAGCCCAAATATAGTTATGGCCGAACATTTATATAAATCAATTAAACATCCAAACGTAGAAGAATATATGAATGTAGGCAAACATGCAGAAATCTTTAGAATACCTGTTAAAGCTAATTCAAAATTGTCAGGTAAAACTATCAACAAAATAGGTCT
Source organism: uncultured Thermoplasmatales archaeon (assembly GCA_964517155.1). GTDB lineage: Archaea > Thermoplasmatota > E2 > DHVEG-1 > DHVEG-1 > PFL35. Next base: position 29,714 of record CAZFAZ010000032.1, on the reverse strand, counting down.
TCCTAAAAAAAGTTTAATAGTTGCAATCGAGCGAGATAACAAATTTATAATTCCTACAGATAATGTTGAGTTATTTTCAGGTGATAGAGTTACAGTCCTTTCTCATAAAGACCAAGTCGATAAAGTTGCTGAAATGTTTTTGGAATAAGGAATTTATATGCTTATCTTACGTAAATTATTTATAAAGGATGTATTATTCTAACTTAAGTTTTTCAAAAGATTTTTGAGGAGTTATTATGGAAAATGAAAAGTTAACTAAAACAGGCACAACTACATTAGGAATGGTATGCAAAGACGGTATAGTAATAGCAACTGAAACTCGTGCTACTATGGGCTATCTTATTGCACATAAAGAAACTAAAAAATTGTATAAAATTGATGAACATCTTGCACTTGCAACAGCAGGGCTTGTAGGAGATCTTCAAGTACTTGCTAGATATTTGAGCGCTGAAGCAAATCTTTACAGATTAAAACGCGAATCAAAAATACCTGTTCAAAGTGCAGCAACGCTTATGTCAAATATATTAAATCAACGTAAATTTTATCCATATTATGTTCAATTGATTCTTGGTGGTTTTGATAGTACCGGAGGTCATGTTTATTCTCTTGATGCAGCTGGTGGCGCAATTCCTGATAAATATACTTCAGGTGGATCAGGTTCACCATATGTGTTTGGTGTTTTAGAAGATTTATACCATGAAGATCTTACTACAAATGAAGCAATTGATATTGCGATACGTGCAGTAGGTGCTGCAAAGCGAAGGGATTCAGCATCTGGAGGAATGACAAATGTTGCAGTTATTAACAAAGACGGTTTCAAAGAGATTTCTAAGGAGGAAATAAATAAACGTACTGAAAAAATTTCCAAGGAATAAACAATTTTTTTTGGTTATTTCCTTTCATATTTGTTATTTATTAGTTTAAGTATATTAAATATATTATATTGTTAGTAAAAAAAAAATTATAAAAGGTATTATTTATGCCAGTTGATGATGTTTTAAGAGAAGTTAAAGGAAAAGTTCGCGGTGTTATACCGCCTAGTATCGATGTATCAGATGTAGAGTTTGAAGGCGCACTTGTTGTTATTTATACTAAGCATCCTGATAAATTTGCTAAAAATGAAGATTTAATAAAGCAACTTGCTAAAATGCTTCAGCGTCGTATAGCAGTTCGCCCTGATCCTAGTGTTATTACTGATACAGATACTGCAGAAAGAAAGATAAAAGATATAATTCCAAAAGAGGCTGAGCTTACCAATATTTATTTTTTACCTGAGATGGGTGAAGTTACAATTGAAGTGATGAAACCAGGTATTGCTATTGGTAAACAAGGTGTTCTTTTAAATGAAATACGTAAAAAAATCAATTGGTCGCCTCGAATTGTTCGTACTCCCCCAATTCAATCTAAGACTGTAAAAGAAATACGAGGCTATCTTCGTTCTATGAGTGAGGAAAGAAAAGAGATTCTTCGTAAAGTTGGCCGCCGTCTTCACCGTGGTGTATCTGAAGGTGAAAAATTTATTCGTGTAACAGCATTAGGCGGTTTTCGGCAAGTAGGTCGCAGCTGTAGTCTTTTACATACTCCAGATAGTAAAATAATGATTGATTGCGGTGTAGATGTTTCTTCTGAGAGTACTACACCTTATCTGCATCTTCCAGAGGTTTTACCTATTGAAAACTTAGATGCTGTAGTTATTACACATGCTCATCTTGATCATAGTGGTTTGATTCCACTTTTATATAAGTATGGTTTTGATGGCCCTGTTTATTGTACTCCTCCAACTCGTGATATGAGTACTCTTTTACAGATGGATTATTTAAAAGTTGCAGCAGCTGATGCAAAAAAAATACCTTATTCTGCAGAAAATATTCGTGATACAATTAAACATTGTATTGCTATGGATTATGGCGATACAACAGATATTACTCCTGATGTAAGGCTTACTTTCCATAATGCAGGTCATATTCTTGGCAGTGCTATTGCACATTTTCATATAGGTGAAGGGTTGTACAATATTGCTTTTTCAGGTGATATTAAATATGAGCGGACTTGGCTTTTTAACCCTGCAGTTAATCGCTTCCCGCGACTTGAAGCAATATTTGTTGAAGCAACATACGGCGGTCGTGAAGATTTTCAGCCTAGTCGTCAAGATGCAACAGAGCGACTTAGTGATATTATTCAAAGTACTATCAAAAAGAAAGGAAAGCTTTTAGTCCCTGTTTTTGCAGTAGGTCGTAGTCAGGAAGTTATGATTGTTCTTGAAAATCTTGTTAGAACTAAAAAGATACCTAAAATTGATGTTTATCTTGATGGTATGATATGGGAAGCAACAGCTATTCATACAGCTTATCCTGAATATTTGAATAATAAACTTAGAGCACAAATATTTCAACAGGGTGAAAACCCTCTTCTTTCAGAGATTTTTAAACGTGTAGACAGTCATGAGATGAGACAAAAAATAATTAGTGATCATCCTGAGTCCTGTGTTGTTCTTGCAACCAGCGGTATGATGAATGGTGGACCTGTTGTGGAATACTTTAAAGAGTGGGCTTCAGATAAAAAAAATACCATTGCATTTGTTGGTTATCAAGCAGAAGGAACTCTTGGTAAACGTATCCAAAAAGGATGGTCTGAAATACCATTAAACACTGGCGGGCAAATTGAGAACATTAAAATGAATATGAGCGTTGAAACTTGTGATGGTTTTAGTGGTCATAGTGATAGACGCCAGCTATTAAATTATATTAATAATATGTCGCCTAGACCTGAGCGTATAATCTTTGGGCATGGTGAAGAAAGTAAATGCCTTGATATTGCAAGTGCGGTTCATAAAAGATATAATATTAATACAACTGCACTTAGTAATCTTGAAACAATACGTTTCAAATAATTTTTTTATTTGTTATAAAAAATTAAAAACTATGTATCCTGTTTTTTTACAATATTTGTAATCTGTTTAACATCTAGGGGTTTGGCAAGACCCCAGAGATTATTAAAACGCTCATCTAAAACTTGTATATCTGTTAAATTTACATATGCCGTTCCTATATAACTTGCTTCATTGGTTTTTTCATGTAGTATTTTTATGCCGTTTACAGCAATTTCTTTACCATATACATAGTTGCGCATCGTGCCACTTACATCTTCTGAGAAATATCTAACTTCAAGATTATCCCCATATGTTTCTTTTAGTTTTTTTATTGCATCCATGTTTGTTGTATTATCAACAATAATCTGTATTTTTGTATCTAATTCTAAAAATTTTTTGAAATATTTTAAAAATGGCTCATCAAAGAATCTCTCGCCGCCTATCTGCATTTTAAGATCATTGTTTTTCTCGATTAAATTATTTAAAACATTATATAAAATCCATTTGCCGCTGTATTGAAGTGTTACATTACCGTTTCTTTTAAGTTTGATGCCGTATTTTTCAAAGTTTGTAGTGTAGTTACTGCCATACTGGCTTAATCTAGTCTCTATCATCTTATAAGTATCTTCAGCTATTACTTTTTTAATATCCTCTTTTACATCTTCCCATATGGCCCTTGGATGTACTGGCAAATAGCTTTCCCTTCCAAAATCTTCATCAGCTTCATTTGAAAATAAAACTTTTGCGATTAATCCATGTTTAAGTAGTGACGCTCGACCTGTTTCAAGAGGTCTTCTAGTTATATTTGCTAGTTCTTCAGCAGTTTTTAAAAACTCTGAAAACTCTTTTGGACAATCAATTATTAATGTTACATAGTATACAGCTGCTTCTCTAGGACGATCCACTTTCATCCTTTCAAACATCATCTCAAAATCTTGGATATAATCCAGCTTAACATTACTTTTGAATTCACATCCCATTTCCTAACACCTAATCCACTTTTTTATTAACTAACAAACTTAATATTTCCTGCTTTCCTAGAATTAAAAAATGTTTAAAAGTTTTATATATTTTGTGGATGCACATACAATTGTATATGCATGTCTTAATTATTAGTTTTTTAAAAACTATAATAACTATAAAAAAGTATTATTTTTTCCTTATAGTTACTTCCTTGAAATAGTTATGGCAGTCTCTTTTTATCATTGCTATTTGCTGTTGAGGGATTTTATACATATGTTGTGCATATTCCTGGGCAAATATCAGACCATGAATAAAAGCACCTATATTGTATTTTTTATCTTGACCCATTTTAAATATATCATCTGCTATTTTTATCGCATCTTCAACTGTATAAGAAGCCTTTGCAGGTACTTTTTCTTCTGTTTGTTTTTTTTCAGCCATGAAAAACGAGTATAAAATAATACTATATATTTGTTTTCAAAACCAAAAAATACGATAAAAAAAGAAGGAGGGCCGGCCTCACACATAGGAGGGGATGGGATGCACTCTTAAAACTACCAGCCCGATTCCTTCTATGTCCTGAGATGATAAAGGTATTTAAGAACGTTTTTCGCAGATGAATATGTAATTACTTATGTAGTTAACGTGAAATAGTTACAAGTAAAACCTTTTACGAAAACAGGTTTATTGCATGCAATGCTGTCCTTTATTTACTTTATCTAGTATATAATTTATTCTCTTTTTGATATTATCTAATTCAAAGGGTTTCTCAATGAAATCTGCGGTAATACTTTTTCCAAAAGTCTTTGTGAAATCATCATTTTTAGCCGTTAAAAAAACAACAGGAATATTATTCCATTCTGGATTTTCTCTAAGTCTGTTTAAAACTTGCCATCCATTCATCCCTGGCATCATGATATCAAGGATGATTATATCTGGTTTTTCACCATTTTTTAGAATTTCAAAACACTGCATCCCGCTCTTTGCAGTAAGTACTTGTATATCTTTAGCTGAATCCTCTAAACCTTGTTTAAGACTTATAAGAACATCATTTTCATCGTCAACAACAAGTATTTTTTTCATAAGATATCTCTTTTTTATCCACCTGTTACCGTATTATCTTTATCTTTGTCCATATTTAAATATTTCCTGTAAAAATGACAAAAAAACAAAAAAATAATAGCGCCGTCCGCCGGATTCGAACCGGCGACCGCTCGGTTAACAGCCGAGTGCTCCACCAACTGAGCTAGGACGGCAAAATAATACGACATGAATACAGCAATCATTTAAAAGAATATCTTTTCAAAAGCCTAATCTCTCAGAACGTTTAAGCTCCTTCATTTGCGTTTCAACAAAACGATACACTGTAGCATGTTTGCTACCAGTTAAAAGCATATCTATACTTTTCTTTAAAATATTCATTTTCATAACAGTAGATATAACAGAAACCGTGTGACCATGCACACTAACTTTTGAATCAGTAAGCTCCTCAAGAACTCTTTTTGTTTTACCTTCACGTCCAATTACACGGCTTTTAAGTCTTCTCACATGTGAATCTTGTTTACCCGCGTAATCGCGAAGATCAAATACAAAAAAATCTGCTTCTTCACTAAAAAGTAAAAACGCTTTCTCTGGAGAAAAGCCTCGACCTATTGCACGTATAATATTTTCAATTTTTAAAACCATTAATGGATCTTCAAAACTAGTTTCATCAAAATTTACATCACCTGTTTTACTATCAATATTAATTTTAGCACCAGATCTTTCTTCTAAATCTTTTTTTATTTCACCGTTATGACCAATTAAAACACCGACGCGCTCCATTGGTAACTTAAGATATTTCATAGTATCACATATTTTAATCTACTATTTTTTTATAAATTTTATTTGCATCAGCCCGGATATTATACTTATTAAAATATCTTACGATGTTATCTATATCTCGTTTTAAAAATTCTAAAGAACGTGGATGCTCCAAAAGAACACCTTGCCCTAAATCAATAATGTAAGGTTTTTTTCTATAATAAAGTATGTTAAACGCACTAAGATCAGAGTGAACAAGTTCTGCTTTTTTATACATTTTTACAATAGATTCAATAATATTATCAAAAACTTCTTGCGGGTTTTCAACTATTACATCTTTAAGCATTGGAGCAGGATGTTTTGAATCACCTATATATTGCATTACTAAAACATTGTTAGTAAAAAGGATTGGTTTAGGTGCTTTGACATCTATTTTTTTAAGTCTTTGAAGATTTTTAAATTCTTTTTTTGTCCAAACATGTACAATATCTTTACGGGTTTTATGAAAACTTTCAAAACGAGGATCGCCAATTATATACTCAGATATGTGTTTAAAAGTTGAGTTTGAAGTACGATAAATTTTTACTGCGACAAATTTTTTTTTAGGAGTTATCGCACGAAAAACATTACCTTCTTTACCTGTAGAAATAGGAAAATCTAGCATGTCAATTATTTTATCAGAAATCAGTTTTTCAATAGTTGAAAGAGTGTATTTATCAAAAACCTCATCCTGTGTTTTACGATCGATACCTGTTTTGTCCAGTATCTGTTGAAATTTTTTATCAATTTTTTTTAGACTTTTATCATCTAAAAAACGTTCAGAAAACATCTATTTCCTCGGGTATTAATCTTCTACGGCTAAGTATCATAGCCTGAGTTCTACGATATCTAAATACGACATCTGCTTTATCATTTTGTATATCCCATGGTTTTATAATCACGAGATCTCCTGCTCTAACCCTCTGTTTTCTTTTCATACGACCGGGAATGCGCGCCATACGCGCTTTACCATCTGCACATATAACATTAATCCTTGATCCACCCATTAAACGATCAGCTATTGCAAACATTTCTTTTTTATTTCTATTTGGCAATGGTAAACGTATATATTCTTCTTGTTCGGAGATTGCTCCTTCATTTTTTGCCATACTCACAAAAATCACTAACCTATGTTACTATAACACATATTACTCTTATAAAGCTTTTACTATAAATGAAAATATAAAGTTTACAAACCAATATCCTGTGATAATTCTTTTAATGAATCTAAACATATTTCAAGGAATGATTCAATTTGCATGCCAAAATCTTCGCAAACAGCTATACGATTACGGTTTATTTTAGGTGCAAAGCAAGTATCATTAAATTTAGTAATTATTAGAGGTAAATCTACATCAGAAATCTTTTTAGAGTCAGTATTTTTAGCTATTTTTATTATTAATTCTGCAGATGAAACTGCGGCAATTAAACATTTATCAAGAGAGGTTGTTGGAATGTAATCTAAGTGCATGTAGTTGTTAGCTTTTATAGCATTGACGCCCTCTTCTGGAAGTAGACCATCTAATAACTGAGATGAAAGCGTACCTCTTTGTTCTGGAGTATACGCACAATATTCATAGTCAATGTTATGCAAAAGACCTGTAATACTCCAAAGTTCTTGATCTCTTTCAGATAATTCTGCTATTTTTTTTAAGATATGTTCAACTGCTACAGCAAAACGAACGTTGTCTGCATCTTTTAGGTATTTTTTTATAAGAGTAACAGCTTGTTCTCTATTAATCATAATAATTTATAAAACGCAAACATTGATTTTAAAGTTTTTGAAAAAAAATAAAAAAGGTTAAATTTGTTCGAAATAAGCATATTTTATGTTGCTCCAGTCATCATGATCCATTTTACCTCTAGAACCATCTGAATAATCAATCAGATTCCATATAGAACCATACATATAACCATAATTCATAACACTTCTATATGGTCTACAGAGCCACCATAATGGTTGCCATGGATAATATGCATTAGTGGTATGTCCTAATAACCACTCAAGATCAAGAGAATGACCTAGTTCATGCATATATGCACTTGCATACACAACATCTCTGTTACCAGTCAGTGGAAACGGCATTTTTGCTTTTTCTTCCATGCCTCTTGCAGATATTTGAAAACGATTAGCACCAAATGCATTACCCTTTACAACAGAGCTTTGATAGATTACTACACCATAATGAAAGATTCCTTTTTTCCATTCATAATCGGAACTATTCACAAAATATTTTTGATATATCTGATTTAATTCATTATTTGGGTCTCCCCATTCAGCATAGGTTTCATTATCAAAAGGAATCATATCACTACCTGTTTTACTCCATTTACCGTCATCCAAGTGAAAAACAATGTTTTGCCTGTTAAAAGCTTTATATAATAATTCCTTTGAACCATTTGGAAGCATACTTGCTATCTCACCATTTGGCCCAGCTTGCATTTGATCTAGTTCAACAAATATATCCTTTCTAAAAGGATCAGAGCCTAACTCCCATGTTAAATATTCCTCATAGTTGCTTATACTATCTCCATCAGGATCAAGAGCCATATGATCATCACAAATAAATGGGTGATATTCCCAAAAGAAATAGTAAGAGTAAGTATCATTTGTAAAATTAAATCCTATCCTATGCCCCCATTTGTATTCCCATTCAATAGTAACACCATCGCCATCATCATCACGACCGCGGTCATCAATAGTTGGATCGGTTCCAAAAATATTTACCTCAGTCCAATATGGGATACCATCGCCATCAAAGTCATTTTGAACAATATCAAACCATAATTCACAGTCCAAATCCTGTTTATAAATACTATTATCATCGCAGCCATTAGCTCTTCCATATCCGCTGTAATCTACAAACCAGGAATTAGGAGTAGATAATACATCATCGCCGATCCAGTGACCCGTCTTCAAATTATACTTAACTGTTATTGCCCTACGAAATGGATTAGAGTTATCATTACCTGCTATATCACAAAGTTTATCAGTACTTGGATCTGAATCCCAGAGCTGAATCGTCATATTTACCCATTCTTGGTCATCTGGAACATCAACAAAAGGTGTACTCCATTCCTCATCAACATGCACTTGATTATACCAAATATCACTAATTATTTCTTCTTCATCATTTATTATTACTTTTACATAAAAATCAGGGTCGCTGAATAAATCAATTTTATCAAAGGCACGTATTTCTTTTATTTTAACAGATATCTTCAGATCTACTGTTGGATCTATATCCTGCATTTCATCATTATTCTTCGTAAAATATTCTACCATATTTACATAATCTATATTTTCTTCTTTTTCTGTTGTCTGTTGTGTTGTATTTACAGCATAAACATTTGATGATAGCAAAAAAATTGCAAATATCATCACAAAAAACATCTTTTTTATTACTTTCATTCACAAACCTCCCTATATTTTCTTTTTATTGTTAACATAAAAGGCTATTTATATTTTTTTTAATTTTTATTTCATTTCAGATGCAAAATTAAATTAACGCCACTTAATTAACAACAGTTAATGAACAAATAGGATAAATAATTTTTGTATTCCACAAAATTTTGTAAAATCAGACAAAAACTTATATTATCAATATCTAATTCACCTATTGCGAGGAAAAAAAATGCTAGTAGAGGAGGTAATGACAACAAATATTATACGGATAGATTCAAATAAAACAGTTTTTGACGCATGTAAAGACTACAGTAGAAACAAAGTTGGAAGTCTCTTAGTGACAGATAATAATTTAACAGTAGGAATATTAACTGAAAGAGATATCATAGAAAAAGTGATACTTTTAAACAGAAATGCAAAAGAAACAAAAATCAGCGAGATAATGACAGCAAACCTAAAAACTATTCATGCTTTAGCACCAATAGAAAAAGCTGCAAAAATAATGAAAGAAAACAACATAAAAAAACTTCCAGTTGTACTAAACAATGAAATAATAGGAATAATAACAGAAACAGACTTAAGTAGAACAATAGAAGTTTATTCACAAGCAATCGAAGAGCTAACAACGTTTTATCAAACCAGTCGAGAAAATATTGAAAAAATAATGGACGAATGGCAAAATATATTATTAAACTTAAAAAATTATAAAAAAATCAATGAAAACAAAGAAATCGAATCATTACTTTAATAAGAACCTTTTTAATCCTTGTTTTGTAATTATGAGTATTGATTAATATGGTATTAGACGATCTTGGTGGCTCACTTCGGGGAACACTTAAAAAAATTGCAAACGCAGTACATATAGATTCAAAACTAGTAAAAGAAGTAGTAAGGGATATACAAAGGGCGCTACTTCAGGCAGATGTTAATGTTAAACTTGTTTTAGAGCTTTCAAAACAAATTGAAAAAAGAGCTCTTTCTGAAAAACCACCTGCAGGTATGAGCAATCGCGAGCATGTAATAAGGATTGTTTATGAAGAACTTGTTGAAATTCTAGGTGATGCAAGAGAACTTCCTATAAAAAAACAAGTTATTATGCTGATCGGGCTATATGGCAATGGAAAAACCACGAGCGCGGGCAAGATAGCTACATTCTTCAAGAAAAAAGGTTTAAGACCTGCCGTTATTGCAGGTGATGTTCATCGTCCCGCAGCTTATGAGCAACTTAAACAAATTGCAGAGCAGGTTAAAATACCGTTTTATGGAGATAAAAACGAAAAAAATGCTGTAAAAGTAGTAAAAGACGGAATGGAAAATTTCAAACGCAGCAGTGACGTAATAATAGTAGATACATCAGGTCGTCATAAACTTGAAGATGATCTTATAAAAGAAATGAAAGATATTTTTAAGGCTACTAAACCAGATGAAAAACTACTTGTTATGGATGCTGCAGTAGGCCAGCAGGCAGGCCCTCAGGCAAAAGCATTTCATGATGCTGTAGGTGTTACAGGTATTGTTCTAACAAAACTTGATGGTACTGCAAAAGGTGGTGGTGCATTAAGTGCTGCAGCTGAAGTTGGTGCTCCAATTGTATTTATTGGTACAGGAGAGCATGCAAAAGATTTTGAAAAATTTGACCCAGCTGGTTTTATATCTAGGCTTCTTGGGATGGGAGATATAAAAAGTCTACTTGAACGGGCAGAAGAAAGTCTTAAAGGTAAAGATGCTGAGAAAACAGCGAAAAGAATTATGTCGGGTAAATTTACACTTCATGATATGTATGATCAAATGGATATGCTTGCAGGCATGGGTCCTCTAGGCAAAGTTGCTGAGATGCTGCCAGGTGGTTTTCCAGGTAAAGGAAATATAAAAGAAAAAGATATGGCTGAAACTGAAAATAGGCTTAAGAAATTTAAAGTCATTATGAATTCTATGACTGATGAAGAGATGAATGATCCAAGTATTGTTCGTGCTAGTAGAATTAAACGTATTGCTCGTGGAGCTGGTGTTGAAAATAGAAACGTGAAAGAGCTTCTTAAATATTATAATGTAATGAAACGCACGATGAAAGGTCTTTCAGGTAATCGAAAGATGAAAAAGAACCTTATGAACCAGTTGAAATTTATGAATTAAAAAGTCATCTCTAAGTTTTATGTTGTTTAAAAATTACAATCAAATTATAAATAATGGTAAAACACCTATTTTAAAACAAACTCGAAAAGATATACTTGATGTTTTATCATGTGCAATTGATGCAGTTAACCCATATGTTTCTGTTAAAAAAGTTATAAAGGATAACAAAATAGTTTTTGACTCAAAGTTTTTTAATGTTTCAGATTTTGAAGATATTTATCTTGTGGGTTTTGGTAAAGCAAGTGTTGGCATGAGTCAAGCAGTATGTGACTTTTTTCAAATAAAAGAAGGTATTGTTGTTACAAATGATAAAACTTTAAGTGTTAAACATAAAAATGTTTTAACATGTGTTGGGAGTCATCCAATTCCTGATAAAAAAAGCCTAGATGCTACAGATAAAGTAATCTCATTTGTAAAGAAAACAAAAAAAAATGATCTGCTTATTGTTTTAATCTCTGGGGGAGGCTCTGCTCTTTTATGCAGACCAAGAGTTCCCTTAGAAGATATGCAGTTTACAACTGATCTTCTTTTAAAATCTGGTGCAAATATTAATGAGATTAATACAGTTAGGAAGCATTTATCATTTGTAAAAGGTGGGCAACTTGCAGCTTATGCAAATTGCATGGTTGTTTCTCTGGTTATCTCTGATATTATTGGTGATCCTTTAGGTTTTATTGCATCGGGCCCTACTTATCCAGATTCTACAAGTTTTATGGATTGTAAAAAGATTCTTGAAAAATATAATATCTACAGCAGATTACCTGAGTCTGTAAGAAGAATAATATCAGATGGAATTAAAAAAATAATTCCTGAAACACCTAAAAAAGAAAGTTATGTTTTTGATAAAGTTTATAATTTTATTGTTGCAAACAATAGTATTGCATGCGCGGCTGCAAAAGAAAAAGCAGAAGAACTTGGATATAAATCAATAATTCTTACAACCCATCTTGAAGGTGAAGCAAGAAATATCGGAAGTTTTTTAATTGATAAATCAAAAAATTATTACTCTAATTCTAAAAAGATTATGTTTATATCTGGTGGTGAAACAACAGTTATAGTAAAAGGAAAGGGAAAAGGAGGACGTAATCAGGAGATGGTTTTAAGCACTGTTTCTTGTTTGAAAGATTCTGATATTGTTTTTGCGTCTGTTGGGACTGATGGTATAGATGGCGCATCTGATGCAGCAGGTGCGATTGCTGATTCGTTTAGCCTAAAAAATGCATTAGATAAAAACTTAAGTCCAGAAATTTTTTTAAAAGATAACAATTCTTATGAGTTTTTCAAAAAACTAGATGATTTGTTGTTTACTGGTTCTACCGGTACAAATGTTATGGATATCCAGATAATTGTAAAAAAATAGTTGATTTTTATATTATTTATATTTATAAACCGCAAACTATATAAATAAATAAGCATAATATAATTTAAAAATATTAACCTATATAAAACTTATATAGTATACAGTATCATATTAGCACTATGGTGATAAAATTATGAAAATACCTAAATTAAGAAGTAATTTAATCTCAATTATACTAATTTTGTTAGTAATACTTAGTAATATTTTTGTATTTAATGTATCTGCAGAGCTTGTCCACTATCCGGATGAGGGTCTTTATTTTGATGATTTTGCCAATGAAGATGATGTAACAAATGTTTCATGTGTATATAATTCAGGCAAACAATATTTTTACTTGAAACAAGGAACTCCTGAACACGACTACGGTTATGATATTACACCAAATAATATAAAAATATGGGAAACAAACTGGAGTATGCTTTCCAAAGGAAATCTTCCAGGCATGCTTAGCCAATTTTTAAGCCCTGATGCTTTTTTAATGGAAAATGAGATAAGTACCTCTGTAAAATCAGATAAATTATCTGCTGCTGACAATAAAACAATAAGTACAACTTCATCGTATCTTGTTACAAAAGATTACAGCCAGTATCCTGTTCATCGATTCCGTGTAAAAATAGATCAGGATATTTCAAATATTAAAAAATTAACTATTAAATGGTGGTTTGGAGATTATCAAACTGGGCAATTTTTCAATAATTTACAAGAAATAAGAATGTATCTATGGACATATGGGTCTATACTGCCACAATGGACAAACCCTTCTGATTTGTATGTAACATATAGTAATACAAAAATAGGTAGAGAATCAGCAGGAGAAAAACTACCAGATATACTATATATCGATGATGGGAAATATATCAGCGAAGATGGTTATTTAGATTTTTTAGTAATCGGCAAGCCAGTTGATGATCAGAAAACATTCAAACTTCTAACCGATTATATTAATGTATCTATTGAAACAACCTATGGTTATCTTCCCTCAGGCAGTTTAATATCAGATGTTATACAACCAAGTAATTTAGGTGGATGGGAAAGTGTAATCTGGTCTAGTTCCAGATATTCTGATATGTCAGGCGTTACAATCTCTGTTTTAGATGAAGACTCAAAAGAAATAGAAGGTTATTCTGGAAAAACTTCACCGTTGGATATTTCAGGTGTAACAAATAAAAAAATAAGGCTTAAAGCAACTCTGCATTCAAAAGATCCTCAAGTAACACCATATATGTTTAGTTGGGGAGTTCTTTATCAAAAAGATTTAGAATTCAAAGATAGTTTTTCAAATGAATATAGAATTCAGGAAACATTAGGTACACAAATCGATAGCGGAACAATTGTTGTAAGTAATTATTATAGTCAATGGCCATTCTTTGGTAAAAATTCAGATAATACCAGATTTTATCAAGGCGAAGATATAGGTTCTAGTGCCGCAAAAATTTATTGGTATTCAAAAGAAAATCATATTGCAGGCGGTTTTAGAGCCCCTATCACTAGTGAAGGGAAAATATATGTTGCTTCTTCTGATAAAAAGATTTATGCATATAACATGTTAAAAGATACATCTGAAAATATTCAAGAGTATATAGATGTCAGTAATGAATTATTAACTGTTGAATCAAGTTTAGGGATATACGAAGATTATCTTATTGCAGCAACAGGCGAAGCAGGTAGTAAAAATAAAATTTATGCATTAAATAAAAATAATTTATCTGAGAAATTATGGATACATCCATATCCTCTTGATGATAGTACTATTTGTTTTTCTTCAAATCCAACTATTTATGAAGACAGACTTTTTATAACAAGCTGGGGTGGCAACATATGGGATACAGCATATTTTTCATTTATTAGCCGTTTTATTGGTAAAAACAACAAACTTGTTGCAATTGATATAAAAACAGGTGAAGAACTATGGTCGCCTATAATACTTCCAGCAGCTAGTATTTCAAGCCCGGCTGTTGGAAATGATTTTGTTTATGTTGGATGTCAGAATATGTCGGGTGCAAGTTTATTTGCATTTGATATCGAAAACGGCGAGGAGATGTGGAGTACAAATCTTGGCATCATCGGTAGATCAAGCCCAGTTTATGCAGATGAAAAAGTTTTTGTGTTATCAAACAAAAAACAGAATATCTCAAGTTCTGGTACATATATGCTTACAGCAATTAATGCAAACAATGGTAAACAACTGTGGAATATTTCTCTTGGTGAATTTAAAACATCATCACTTGCAAATATAATCAAAGGTATGACTTTTACTTATAAATTAATTGAAGGTTTTGCCCCAATATCAACTCCAGCGTATAAAGACGGCACATTATTTGTTTTATCTCCAAATGGAACTTTTCTTGCACTTGATGCAAATAATAATGGCACTATTAAATGGAGTTATGATATAACAAATCCTCTAATCGATTTTTCGCATTATGTAACTTCACCAGTGGTCGTAGGAGATATGGTATATATCATAACAGGCGGATCGGTTTTATATGCTTTTAAAACAGATTATTCTTCAGATGATGTAACTCCTGCATGGAATACAAAAGTCGGCATACCAAGTTATGGTCATACATTTATAGATATAGAACCAACAGATGTTTTGGCATCACCTATTATTTCTGATAACATGATAATTGTTAGTACAACTGATGATACTACTGATTTAACAGGTAAACTTATCTGCATAGGTAATTATGTTCAGAACTCTCAAGGAACCGTAAAATCAACAGTTATCCATGTCCCTGCAGGTAAATGGTGGAATAAATTTAATGCTGAAATTACAAATACTACTAAAAATACAGTTGTCTTTAAAATACTTGATAAAGACGACAATGATTTAACAAATTGGTTTAGTCTTTCTGATAGTGGATATGATCTTTCAGGTCTTAAAAACAATGCTATAAAGTTATATGCAAAACTTAGCAATACAAATAAAACTGAAACTAAAGCAACAATCAAAAGTTGGAATATTAGTTGGATAGATGAAAAAGCAGACCCAGTTTTTGACAATAGCAGTTTTGAGCCAGGTGTAGACGGATGGGTTAATGTTGATTTAACAGAATGTTCAATAGAAGTTGAAGATAAAGCATATAACAATATTAAATCAGGGCTTGATATTAATAGTGCAAAATATAGAATTGGATATATTGAGAAAAATACGGGTAAATCAAAAGTATCTGATTGGATTCAAGCAACGTCTTCTGTTAGTTCTGGAGTAGCTAAAGCACGTATAGTTGCAAACCTTGAGAGACATGGTCTCAGCATACAAAAATATGTAAATATCACTTTCACAATAAAGGATCTTGCTGGCAATCAAGCATACAGCAGTCTTGTTACTTTTAAAACAGATGTAATTCCACCTGAATCAAATATCTTAAATAGAACCAGTTTTAAAGATAGTTATAACAGTCTTGTACCTTTTAAAGCTGAAGCAGAAGATAATACCAGCCCTGCAGATAGTGTAAGTGGTATTAGATATGTTTCATTAATGTATCAATACAGCAGAAACAAATCTGCAGGTTCTTGGAGCGACTGGAGATACTATGAAGATAATTTAACACCTATCATATATTCATGGGAGTTTGGTAGAAACTTAGAGAGCGGTTATTACAAAATTATAACAATAGCTCTTGATAAAGCCGGCAACAAAGAAGATGTTAAAACAAGTAAAATTGTTGAATTCTTCTTTGATAATACAGATCCACTTATCGAAAATGTTTTTAATGAAGTTTACAAGTTTATAGAAATACCAAGTTTTAATCTTGAATTATATGAGGATTACAGTTTAGAAAGCTTGTATTATAGACTTGACAATGAAGTAGATTGGAGCGAAATAAAAGATGATATCAAAGGTAAACAAAATGCAACTGTTAAATGGGTTTTATCTGATGATAAATGGGCAGATTTTACAGTAGATGCAGAGCATTATATTTATTTCAAAGTAAAGGACACCGCAGGTAATAGTTATCAAACAACACAGGGAAATACTCCTAAAGTGATAAAAGATGAAAATAACTCTCAGCTTTATGTTGATTTAACTGATTTTTCAGCATTAAAAATAGGTGATACCTATACAGTTAAAGCAAATATACCTTTGGATATATCTGTTGATGCAGCAAAATTATTTTATCAATATTCATCTGATAACAAAAACTGGAGTGAAGTAAAACAAGCAGGAGATGACATAACATCAGCTCCTTTTGAATGGAAGTTTACTGCATCTCATGGAAACGGTTATTACAAGTTTTATACAAAAGTAATTGATACATCAGGAGCAGAATACACTTCTGATTCAGAAATAATAAATGTTACACTTACGCCAAATGCAGCTTTGTTATTACTGACAGCAATAGCAGTCATCTTTGTATTAATTACAATATTTGTTGTAAAAAAGATGAAAAAACAAAAAAATCAATAAAACATTTTTTCTTTATATTTTTGATATTATTTCTTTTATAAGTTCATCTATTCCTTCTTTGTTTTCACAGGATATTTTAATGTTTTTAGAGTTTGTTTTTAAAGAATCTGCTTTGTTGTCTACAACTATAAAATCTGAATCTTTAAACATTTTTTTCATTTGGATTAAAAGATGCTTCTGATCATCAAGTGAATAACCACAAGTTTGTGTAGGATCAAATAAAAAAACAACAATATCTGCAAGGTTTTTAACTGCAGATATTGCCTGCTGCTCGATTTTATTTCTCTCAGATAAAGGTCTATCAAGCAATCCCGGTGTATCTATAAGTTGAATCTTTGTTTTTGTGTATTTTTCTTGTTTAAACATATGACCAATTACTAGTTCTTTTGTCGTAAATGGATATTGAGCAACCTCAGGTTTTGCAGATGAGAGGCATCTTAACAGTGAAGATTTACCAACATTTGGAAAACCTGCAATTACAACTGTTGGAATGTCTTCTATATTTGGGAAATATTTAAAGATATCTCGTGCATTTTTTAGAGTCAAAAGTTCTTTTTGAATTTGTTTTATAATGCTTGTAATTCGACCGTGTATCTCTTTTTGTTTTTGTTTTATAAATTCTATGTTCTGTGATCTTTTAAGTTGTTTAAGTTGTGTTGTATAAATCATGTTTATTGTTTTTCTAGCCCAGTCAACACCACCAAGTGATTTTTTAAGTTCGTCTACATCAAATTTTATTTCAAGTAGTTCTTGGAAAAAAGGATGCATGTTATTTATTGATGGAAATTTTTTAACGTAACCTTCTAGTATCGTAATAACTGTTGTGCAAAATGAATCAGTTTTTGCAATTATTGTTTTTTTCTTTCTGTAGAAAGCATCTCTATCGACAATTTTTACTTTTTGTGTTTTTTTAAATGCTCTATCAATTAACTCTTGTGATTCTAGTATTTCTGGTATTTCTCTATACATAATGATTAGGGGAGGTTATTAAGCATATGGCTTTTAAAGTTTTCATAGAAATAAGTAGCGATTTTAGAAATATTATTGGCATTAAGATTAGTTCTCATCGATTTTTAAATATTTTAATTGAAAAACTTTATCTTATATATCAAATATTAGGATGTTGGTAAAACGCATGGATGAAGGTTATATTCTAGCAAATAAATATCGAAAATTGATATTTGAAGCATTAAACTGTGGGCAAACAAATATCGAATTTATTTCAAAAAAACATAGGATTTTTCCAAGTATCGCAAAAAAAATAATAGATGATTTTGAAAAACAAAAACTAGTAGAAAAAAAACAAAACAGGTACATTTTAACTGATAAAGGTAAAAAAATCGCAGAGATATTAAGCTAGAAAACATTTGAGTATTGGAGGCTTATATAAAAATATGAAACCTTATTTGTTACAAACATTAAAAGAAATTGCAAAACTTGGAGCGATAAATAATAAAATTGAGGTTTCATCTCAAGAACTTGCAGAAAAAATTCAGATAAGCCAGCAGACTGCTTCAAGATATCTATTAGAACTTGATAAAAAAGGTTTTATAACAAGAGAGCTTGGAATTAAAAAACAAATAATACAGATAACACATAGTGGTGAAGAATTTTTAAAAGAAGAATACATAGATTATCAACGCGTCTTTGAACTTTCAGATAAAATATTTTTCAAAGGTAAAGTTGTATCAGGTATTGGAGAAGGGCGATATTATACAGAACAAAATGGATATGTAGAGCAATTCAAAGAAAAACTAGGGTTTATACCATATCCTGGAACTCTTAACGTAGAAATAGAATACATCGAAAAAAACAAGCTTCGCTTATTAAAAAATCATGATGCAATAATAATTCAAGAATTTAAAACAGAGAACCGCAGCTTTGGCGGCGTTAGATGCTTTAAGGCAGAAATAAATGGTGTACCTGGCGCAATAGTTCTGCCACTTAGAAGCCATTATTCAAATATCCTTGAGTTTATATCACCAGATTTTCTAAGGAAAAAACTTGGTTTGAAAGATGCAGATACTGTTGAAATTGTGATATTTCTTAAATAAAAAAAGGTGTTATGCTTTTATGAAGAATCAAATGGTCGCAGAAGTGTTATATCAAATCGCTGATCTGCTTGACTTAAAAGGAGACACATTCTTTAAAACAAGGGCATACAGAATAGCTGCTCAAACAATAGAGGTTTTAGATGAAAACATAGAAGATATTGTAAAACAAGACAGAATAAAAGAAATCTCAGGGATTGGAAATGCACTTGCAAAAAAAATAAAAGAACTTGTAGAAACAGGAAAACTTGAATATTTTGAAAATCTCAAAAAAGAAATCCCTCAAGGACTTTTAAAAATGCTTGAAATCTCTGGACTTGGGCCTAAAAAAGTTGCAGCGATTTATAAGAATCTTGGAATTAAAACAATTCCTGAACTTGGACAAGCATGTAAAGAAGGTAAACTAAGAGATCTGGAAGGTTTTGGAATAATCACTGAACAAAACATCTTACGAGGGATACAACTAAAAGGAAAAACCAGCGGAAGAGTCTTTTTAAATTTAGCAAATGAAGATGGACAAAACTATACAAATTACCTTAAAAAAAATGATAAAATCAAACGTTTGAGTATAGCGGGTAGCTTGCGTAGAAGAAAAGAAACAATTGGCGATTTAGATATACTTGCATCATCAGACAGCCCTAATGAAATAATGGATTTTTTTGTAAAATACGAAGATGTAAAACAAGTGCTTTTAAAAGGCAGTACAAAAACAAGTGTTATCTTAAATGATGGATTGCAAGTAGATTTACGTGTTGTAGAGGATAAAAACTTTGGAGCAGCATTACAATATTTTACAGGTAGCAAAGAACACAATGTAAAAATGAGAAGCCTTGCAATAAAAAAAGGATACAAATTAAATGAATACGGTCTTTTTATCAAAAAAACTGAAAAATTTGTTGTAGGTGAAAACGAGGAAGAAATCTACAATAAACTTGGGCTAGAATACATTGAACCAGAATTACGTGAAAACCGCGGTGAGCTAGAAGCTGCAAAAGAAAAAAAGCTTCCAAATCTTGTAAAATTACAAGATATTCAAGGGGACTTGCATGTTCATTCAGTTTATTCAGATGGCTTTGAACAAATAGAAAACATCGCAAATTTTTGTAAAAAAAAGGGATATAAATATGTAGGTATCACAGATCACTCACAATCACTGCATGTTGCAAGAGGACTTACTGAGGATAAAATTAAAAAGAAGTTAAAAGAAATACAAGATTTGAATAAAAAAATAGATGATTTTGAAATTTTTTGTGGAACAGAATGTGATATTAAAACTGATGGAACACTGGATTATTCTGATAAAATATTAGAAATGTTTGATTATGTAGGTGTAGGAATACATATCGGTTTTAAAATGGACAGTAAACAAGCAACAGATAGATACCTTCGCGCAATGGACAATGAACATGTACTTTTTATCGCGCATCCAACTTGTAGACTTATTGGCCGGCGTGAACCATTTGAATTAGATATTGAAAAAATATTTGATAAAGCAAAAGAAACAAAAACTTTTCTTGAGATAAACTCTTTTCCAGATAGACTCGATTTAAATGATTTACATGTAAAAATTGCAAAAGACAAAGGTGTAAAATTTGTAGTAAATACAGATTCACATTATATAAATCATTTATCTTTTATGCAATACGGCATTTCAACGGCACGTCGTGGATGGCTTGAAAAAAATGATATTCTAAATACACATTCATTAAATGAAATACAAAAAGTTTTCAACAAATGAGGAGAAAAAAATAATGGGAAAAGAACAAATTAAAAAAGAGATACAGAAACTTCGCGAGGAACTAAATTTTCATAACTATAAATATTATGTTGAAAACAGTCCGGTTATATCTGATTATGAGTATGATCAGCTCCTTAAAAAACTAGAGAAACTAGAAAAAGAAAATCCTGAGTTAAAAACCCCTGATTCTCCTACTCAACGAGTAGGTGGTCAGCCGCTTGAAGGCTTTGAAACAGTAAAGCATATTGTTCCAATGCTTTCACTTGCAAACACTTATACTTATGATGAGCTGCGTGGTTTTGATGAACGTGTCAAAAAATATGTTCTTGACGTAGAGTATGTTGTTGAACCAAAAATCGATGGTGCCAGTGTCGCACTTTTGTATAAAGATGGATTTTTTGTTCGTGGTGCAACTCGTGGTGATGGTAAAAAAGGCGATGATATTACTCAGAATCTTAAAACAATTCGCAGCATTCCTTTGAAACTCAGAGGTAATGTTTTAAAAAATGTAGAGGTGCGTGGCGAAGTATATATAAGTATTTCTGGTTTTAAAAAATATAACCTTGAGCAAGAAAAAAAAGGCGGAATAGTTTTTGCAAACCCGCGTAATGCTTCCGCAGGTTCACTGCGTCAGCTTGACCCAAATATTGTTGCAAAAAGACCTCTTGATATTTTTGTATATTTTGTATCTTTTTCTGATAAAGATTTAAAAACACAAGAAAATGCATTAAATGCTTTAAAAAAGGCTGGTTTTAAAACAAATCCTTTGGCAAAGAAAGTAAAAGATATTGAAGAGGCTATAAAATATTGTGAAAAACTTGAAAAGCTTCGTGATACACTTGATTATGAAGTAGATGGAGCAGTAATAAAGGTTAACTCACTTGCACAGCATAAAACTCTTGGGGAGACCAGTAAGAATCCAAGGTGGGCTATATCTTATAAGTTTACAGCTAAACAATCAACAACAAAGCTTAATGATATAGAGATTCAAGTTGGTAGAACCGGTGTTCTTACTCCTGTTGCTATACTTGAGCCTGTTGAAGTCGGTGGTGTTACTGTTTCTAGGGCGACACTGCATAATTTTGATGAATTAACTCGTAAGGATATACGAGTTGGAGATTATGTTCTTGTTGAAAGAAGCGGCGATGTGATACCTCAAGTTGTCCAAAGCATAAAAGAAAAAAGAACAGGTGATGAAAAAAGTAAAGCTGTTCCAAAGAAATGCCCGGTATGCAAAACAGAGGTTATACGACTTGAAGGTGAAGTTGCAGTTCGTTGTCCTAATAAAGGTTGTCCTGCACGTCTTAAATGGAGACTTCGTTATTTTGCAAGTCGTGATGCGATGGATATCGATCATCTAGGTGAGTCAACTGTTGATAAACTCTTAAATGAAGGACTTGTTGATAACATTGCAGATTTATATTTTTTGAAAAAAGAAGATATTTTAAAACTTGAAGGATTTAAAGATAAATCAGCAGAAAATCTTATTGAATCAATTGAAAAAAGCAAGCAGCAGGATTTATCACGTTTCATTTATGGACTTGGTATACGTCATGTTGGAAAATATGCAGCACAAATTCTTGCTAGAAAATATACTTCTATTGATGAGCTTTCAAAAGCAAGTGAGGAAGAACTCAAACAGATAGACGGCCTTGGTGATAAATCTGCTGAGTCGATAGTTACTTTCTTTGCAACAGAAGAAAACATTGCGTTGATTAAAAAATTAAAAGATATCGGTGTTAAAACAAAAGAAGAGAAAAAACAAGATCTTAAACTACAGGATAAAAAATTTGTTTTCACAGGTGGGCTTTTGACTATGTCAAGACCTGAAGCATCTGATTTAATAAAACAAAATGGCGGCATTGTCGCCAGCTCCGTCGGCAGAGATATAGATTATGTGATAATTGGTGATAAACCTGGTTCAAAACTTTCTAAAGCAAAAAAACTTAATCTGAAAATAATTAATGAAGAAGAATTCAAAAAACTTGTATCTTAAAAGAGGTGATAGATAAATGGTTGAATGCAAAAAAAAAGAAAATAAAACAATGTGCAACTGTACTTATTCATGTTCAAAAAAAGGAATATGCTGTGAATGTGTGCATTATCATAGAAAACGAGGAGAGTTACCTGCTTGTTATTTTCCAGATGATGCTGAAAGAACATATAATAGAAGCATAGATTATTTTATAGAAATTTATCAAAAAAGATAATTTAAATAAAACTTGCAAAAAGCATCTGACCTAATATAACAGTTAAAGAAAAAACTGCAATTGAAACAGGTAAAACTTTACCAAGACTATACATATATGATGCTTTGTCATCACCTTCATCTATACCATTTGTAAACCGTGTTAAAAGAAAGACCAGCTCAATTATATAAATTCCAATTACCAAAACAAAATATTCTGTTTTTATGTTGTCAATAGAAAATGTATTAGTTATATTAGATATAGAAGTAGACGATGTTGAAAAATCTGAAAAAGTACTAATTTTTCCTGATAAATCATTTAAAATATTTGATATCAGTTTTGTAATAGAAAGGGTAATACCTCCAATAAGTGGCGCAAAAATAGCAACAGTTGAACGCAGGGTTGATGTCAGTTCAAAAAGTGTATCATTTATCTTTTTTTCAACTTCTTGAAGTTCTTTCAGATGATCAGCTATGCGAATAATTGAAATGCTTACTGCTTTCTGACTTTTTTTTATTCCTTCTACAAACAAAAGCATAATTGCTTTAATTCTATCGGAATGAACATTGTTTAAGGAGCCATAATCAGAATTAAACATAGAATCTTTAAGATTAGAATGCAGTGCAGTTAGATTATAACCTGTTTTACTAAATATAGTTGCAATTTCAGATCCTTCCATTGTTTTTGCAGTATACATAAAACTTTCTTCAGGTGATTTTTCTTCAGCTATTCTTTTACCAAGAATGTAAAGTGCATCACTGAATTCTGATTCCATCTGTTTTATTTCATTACGTATTAATTTATATGGTCTATAAACACTTAGAGTGTAAGCTGAAACTGCTACAACAACACCCCAGATTATAAACAAGGTAATTGGAAGATATGAGTTAAGACCGTTAGGATTTATTATAAATGATAAAATCAAGTTTGAAGAATCATCTGTTAAAATAAAAGGTAGTAACAAAAAAATAAACCCTGGTAGGGCAACTAAACTACCGCTTATAACCGAAATTATCAAACGTCTTTTTTTATTTATTTTGATAACATTTGGATGATCATCAGGTATATTTGCAGGGTTAAATGTTGCAGGTCTTGAAAGAAGAATCTTGCGAGTATACAAAAAAATAAAAGTCGGAAGAACAACATCATAAAGCAGGAAAACTTGAAAAATAGTAATTTTTAATCCTACAAGTCCTGCCGCGGGAAGCATTGCAACGATTGCTAGTGGAATCATTATTCCAATAGAGTATATGACCATTGCAGGCTGATGAAGCCTGTTTGCAAACTTGTTCATTAAATCTTTTGTACCTTCTAGTGCTACGTCAAGTGCACGATTAAGAGTAACTGTTCTAGATGCCTCATCATGCTCTTGTATTGAACTTCTTATAAGATGAAGGGATCGTTTGAAATATTCACTCCAACGTCCCCACTGAGTTGCAAAACTGGTAAGAGCATCATCAATGCCATGATACACTCTTATTTCCATATCCCAAAGCATTTTTCGTAAATCCATAGCAAGTGAAGTGTTTGATTCAGTTGCTGCAAATTTTACGCTGTTTTCAAGATTAGGGACAAGCTTTAGATACATGACTAAATAACTTAAAATCTCAGGGATATCCCCAAGTGAATGAATCTTCATATATCTGGCATAAGTCTTAGGGTAAGAGACAACTAAATTCATAATAATTAAAGGTAAAAAAATGGTTATAGCAAGCATTAAAACAACTGTAATTAAATCTATATTTTGAAGATTAAAACCATAACATAAAAGAATGATAAAATCAAGTATCAAAAAACAAATCATTGATAAAAAAGCAGATGCATAAGAAAAAACCAAGATATCATATGGTTCAACGTTTAAACCTGTGAAGTTAAGTTTTTCAATGTAATCTTCTTTAAAATATTTTTTAATTTTTTCTTCTGTTTTATTATTTTTAGGCACAAAAAATTTAAAATATTTTTTTGCAAAAGCAGATTTTTCTTCATACCAATGAATGTTTTTCATGTAAATTTACCAGTATATTTTTCAAACCATTTCATCCATTTATCAGAAACTTTATTATAGTCTACAAAATCACCTTGTTGTTTACATTCTTCGATAAGCATCCAAAATGCATTGTTTGCATCACGATTAGCAGTTGCTTCTAAAAGCTCAGGATTTTTTTCTGCATGTTTTACTATTGTTTCTTTAATAAGACTGCGTAGTTTTATGTTCTGTAATGCTTTTTCAACGCTAATTCCCCATTTTTTTGCAATGTTTCCGATAATTTGGGATTGTCCCATATCTAAAAGATCAGTTGTGACAAGAACATCCGAAGATGCATTATAACGCATTATATCATTGAATACTCTATCTGGATCAGGATTGCTTATCCATCCTGTTTTTGTTATTTCAGATATCTGTATAACTCTTCTTTTTCGTTCTATTCCACCTTCTTTTCTGATAGGTGCTGCGATAACTACTGCATCTACTGCTTTAAAACTAGTTGAAGGCACACCAATATCAAATACCACTCGTTCATAGACATCTCTTGTAGTTGAACCATGGATTGTGCCCATTATCAGGTTTCCTGCAGCACCGACTCGCATTGCTTCAAATAAAACTTTTGCTTCGATACCTCTTACTTCACCAAGTATCAAAACTGATTCACCCAGGCGTAGTGCAGTTCTAAGTGCATCTGTTGGGCTTACTTCAGCAGCACCTCCTGACGATATTGACCTAGTAATTAATGACTGTATTTTGTATCCGTAACTTTGCAGGTTTTCAACTGGTACTTCAGGTGTATCTTCTATTGTTAATATTCTGAAACGCTGTGGTATTTCAAGTATAAGTGCAGATAAAAGTGATGTTTTTCCTGCACCGCGACTGCCTGCTATCAGAAGAGATGCTTGACCGTCGATTAAAAAACTTAAAAAACCTGCAGCCTCTGCAGAAATCATTTTATTTGCAACAAAATGTGATAGTGTCCATGGTTTCTGACGATGACGTCTGAGTGCGAAAGCAATTCCTTTTGGTGTTAAAGGATTAGAAATTGCAGCAATTCTTGTATGATAGCTTTCAAGATCCATATCAAGAACAGGTGTTGCTTCTGAAAAAGCACGGCCACTAAGTGTTCTAAACCTTGAAGCTAGTGCATCTATATCTCCATCTGATAAATAGATATTTGATGTGTATTCTTCGCCATCAAAAACTATGTGGAGAGGGTTGTTCATTACAGGTGCGTTAACATAGATATCTTGTATTCTTTGGTCAAGTAGTAAATCTTCAAGTATTCCAAAACCTGCAGTGTATCGTGAGAATATATCTGATAAATATTCAATTCTTGGTGCTGTGATTTCGTATTCTATTTCTCTTGCAATATCTGAGATTATTTTTTTGCCTAGTTTTTGAAAATATTCTCTTGCTGTTTCTGGATCCATAAATGTTGCATCTTTTGGCCTGTGTTTTGAGAGTTGTGTTCTAACTTTTTCTAAAATATATAGTTCTTCACGAGGTAAATCATATTCAGGAGGTATTACAAAATATAGTTTTTCGGGTCTTGTTTTTAAATTGTAAATTGATACATTCATCGGTCTTCTACCTTTTCGTGTTACTTCATATGATTCTAAGAATATTGCATCTGGTGGTGGTTCTAGTTGAATATATGAGTCGATAAAACCTGGTCTTACATATGGTCGTATATAATTTTGATAAAATAAATCTGATGTAATTTCTTTATTTGAAAGATATTTTGCAAAATCTGCTTTTGATAATATTTCTGATAATAGGTTTTTGTAAATTTGGTTGCATCTTTCACAATCTGTAGTTGTATTTTTTATGTTTTTTAGTGTTTTTTTAAGGTTTGTATATGCAAGTAGTGGATCTGTTTGTGAAAGGTTTATTATTGTTTTTAATTCTAGTTGTCTTTGTTGACTGCATTTTTTGCATACTTCTTTTTCAGGGTTTGGTATTTTTATGTTGCTGTATGTATTTAGTGTCTCTATAAAATTTGTAAGATCTGTTAAAATTTGAAGTTGCTCATCTTTAAAGACTTTTACAAATACATGATTTAATATTATTCTTTTAATTGTATTTTCAGTTTGTATTATTTTAAATATATTAGAGCGGCATCTTTCATCAAAAATTGTGGAGTTGCCCTGATTACAATTTCTGCAGTTTATTGTTATTGTTTTGTTATTTGATTTTCTAGTTGATATATATGTACATAGCTTATCGCTCAAGGGATTCCCTGCCTTTTAAATAACAAATAATTTTATATGATATTATATATTAATTTGATTTTGTTATAATCCTTATGCAATAAATTGATACAAAAAAATAAAAAAATGTTATGCTCATAACACAAGGTTTTAATGCAGTTCCATCTAATTTTATTAAAATAAAAAAATATTTAGTTGTATTCATATGACAGAAAACTTTTTAGAAAAAGGAGGAGCAACAAAAAAAGAATATATACTTGGAAGACAAGAAAAAACTAATCAAGGATGCTTAAACATCGGTAGATACTATGCACTTGATTCTTCACTAGGAGCAGATGTAAAAATAGATGTTTTACACCCGCATGTTATTTTAATATGTGGTAAAAGAGGATATGGTAAATCATATACAATCGGCGTTTTTATAGAAGAGATTGCAAATCTAAAAGAAAATATTAAAGAAAACCTGGGAATAGTTGTATTTGATACGCTTGGAATATACTGGACCACAAGTTTTGCAAATAAAGTTGAATCAGATAAAATATTGAAATACAATAAAATTCCAACTGGTTTTAAAATAAATCTTTTTACACCAAAAAAATTTGTAGATAAATACCGAGAAAATAAAATTGAAGCAAATAGTTTTTCAATTAGGGTATCAGAGTTATCAGGCTTTCACTGGTGTCAACTTTTCAATGTTAAACCAACTGATCCCTTGGGCATTGTTTTAACACGTACAGTATTAAAAATACAAGAAAAAACCCTTTGTTATTCAATCTCAGATTTACTTAATGTCATTAAAAATGATGCTAGATGTGATAATTACGTTAAAAGTGCTGCTGAGAATTTTTTGTATGCCGCAGAATCGTGGGGTATTTTTGATAAGAAAGGTGTAAGTATCTTTGATTTTGTACAAAGAGGTGTTGCATCAGTTCTTGATATCAGTCATTTACCTAATCCTATATTAAAAGACATTATTGCATCAATAATCGGCGAAAAAATATTTGAAGAGCGCATAAAAGAAAGAAAGGCAGTAGAACAAAGAAAAATGGGAATTAATACTGGTGAGAAAGGGATTCCTATGGTATGGATGTTTATCGATGAAGCACAACTTTTTTTACCATCTGATAAACATACTTTAAGCAAAGAGGTTTTTATCGTTGAATGGATGCGTCAAGGAAGACAACCTGGTCTTTCACTTGTTATGGCGACACAGAGGCCTAGTGCACTTGATTCTGAGGTTCTCTCTCATTCTGATATCATAATATGTCACCGCTTAACAGCACAGGAAGACATTGATGCATTAAGCAGGATTAAACCAACTTTTATGGTTGGAGACATACGTGAAAGCATAAAAAAAGTGGGTGACGAGCGAGGTGTCGCATTAATTGTTGATGATACATCTGAATCATCTCATATAATTAAAATTCGCCCGCGCCTTAGCTGGCATGGAGGTGCAGAATCACTTGCAACCGACTAAAAGAAAAGTTATATATCTGAAAAAATTTGATGATTTTGCTGCAGATATGATTCCTATCCGACTTATTATCAGTGTAGCCATCATTGCAGCAATTTCTTTTATTGTTTTTTTTGGTTTGATAAATTTACGAATTGTTCTTTCTGAAAATCAGATTGAAAATGAGTGTCGCAACATTGAATCAAAGCTTTATTCTATGATTCAAAATGGTGTTTCCCGTGATGTAGATGAAACTGGCGCAGGAGAAGGGACTAAAAGAGTTCATAGCTTTGATTTACCTGATAATGTTGTTTATCTTTCTTTTGGTGTTGATCCTGGTAAAGATGCTACAGGTGTTTTTAAATCTGGTCTTACTTCTGATGGCTGCGTGATTTTTTATAAAGTAGAAGGTGGCAGTAAAAAAGTAGTCTGGTTTAATAAAAATTTTAGATTGCGTGAAGGTAAAATTGAAAAGGATAAATGGATTTTAAATATACCTCATCAGGGTTATATAATTACCAGCAGTGGATATATTACTCTTGATTTTGAGCTTGTTGAAAAAAATCATGTAATTTACGTTTTAATTCATGGAAATGATGAAATATCATAGATTGCTCAAAGGTTGTTTTGAATTTAAGAATATTGAAGTTGGAATGATCTGCATTCTTTTTCTATAACTTGAGTATTTGTTTTTTCTACACCGTTGACTTTGTGTAGTTGACTTGTTAGTTTGTGAAGTTGCCCTAGATTTTTGACATTTACTTTTACAACAAGATCATAGCTGCCTGTTACAATAGAAATTTTTTCTACATGAGTAATTTTTTTAATTTCTTCAAGTGCTTTGTTATACGTTCCTGGATACATGTTTGTCATTATGTATGCTTGAATTGGCGCGTATTGTTTTTTTATATCTATTTTTGTAGAAGTTATTTGTAATTTTTTTCTTTGCATCCTTCCCACCTAACCCCGAATTTAAATACCCCTTTATTTA
Organism: uncultured Thermoplasmatales archaeon; assembly: GCA_964517155.1. GTDB lineage: Archaea > Thermoplasmatota > E2 > DHVEG-1 > DHVEG-1 > PFL35. Next base: position 105 of record CAZFAZ010000032.1, on the reverse strand, counting down.
GGTATATTATACTGATGCATATGCAACTACGGATTGCAAGATAAATTAATCATTATCCAGACTTATTTTTAATCAAAAAATTAGTGCAGGGGAAGGGATTTGAAC
>CAZFAZ010000031.1:0-46243 GCA_964517155.1 uncultured Thermoplasmatales archaeon | reverse complement strand
TTGAAAGCCCATCTATTGAAAACTTTTTTTATCAATCACAATTTTTTACAAAAAAAACAGGTCTTGCAGATAAAAAAATACTTCAAGCAATGGATTCTGCTTCAAACAGTGGTCTTGCCAGCATGTGTATGCTTGGAAACAGTATTTTTGCAGTAGGCAGAACAGAAGAACTCTGTCGTGTTTTATCTGTTTTTGGTAAGATCTATATCTGCTGTATCGATAAATATGGTGCTAGAGTAATATCAGAATAAATGCTTTTTTATATTTCACTTGTTTTACCACTTGCAAGTTCAATTAAATGTTTTTCACCATCTTCAGGACCACGTGCAAAAATAATATCTTCTGCATCAATTCTTGTATTTTTATCAGGGCCATACAACCATCTGTTACCATGTCTTATTGCTCTTACATACATTCCTGTTTCACTACCCAGTTTAAGCTCGCCTAGTGTTTTACCACAAAGAACCGAGTTTGATTCTATTTTAACTTTTGTAAAAACAACATCAGATTCTCTTATACTCATTTTTATAATTGGATGAAGTTCTACATCACGAAGCTCTACATCTGCAATATCTTGAGCCGCATCTGCTATTTGTTCACCTGCTTCAGCAAGACGCAAAACTGTTAATGCATCATCAACACTGAGTTTTTTATCTTTAACATTTTCAACGGTTTTTCTTTGAAGAGATTTATACAAGCGGTCAACAAAATCTTCCAAGTCATATACTTCTTGAGCGATTGTCCTGTTGTCATAAAGTATAGATGAATATGCAAGATCGACCATTAACTCTGATTTATCTTTGATTTCTAAAACTATTTCCTCAACAGAATCTTCTTTGCTCATTCCAGCACCCCCATTTTACCCTGTAAAAACTTATTTAACTCTTGAAAACCGTTATCTGTTCCACGGGTAATAAGCCAATCATTTGATTTTATATCTGTGTCAGATTGAGGATTATATATCCAACAATCATCGCGCCTGATTGCAATAATTCGCATACCTGTTTCTGATTCAATATTTAATTCTGCGATTTTTTTGTCACATGCTTTTGAAGAACTTGAAACCTTTATTCTAAAAAGTTGTTCATCTGCTTCTTTTAAAATTTTAGGAAGAATTGGACCTGTTTTTTCTTCTTTTGATAAAAGATTTACAATGTCTCCTGCGGCATTAGAAATACTTTCAGCGGCTTCTGCAATCTGTAATATTCCTGCAAGCTCTTCAGCATCCTCTTTAGTTCTTGCAGCCATCATTGCCATTATACGGATATCATAATTTAGTTTATCCATTCGAACATCCAAACATTTTACTTCTTCTGCAATTTCATCATTATCAAATAAAACTGCAGAATAGGCAAGATCTATTATAAGCTCAGATATGTCCTTCATCTCTGTAAGTAACTCTTTTACAGGTTTAGGAGTATACTCTATTTCTGTAAATTCTTCTTTTTTCCATTTTTCTTTAGGCGTTCTCTGAAGCCTTCCAAATATAATTCTATGTTTTTTTTCTATTTCAGACATATATCATACTCCAAAGAAATTTAATACAACAAATAAAAATATAATTCCCATGAAATCTCCAACAGTTGTAACCACGGGTGCGACTAGATCATCAGGGTCTAGACCACGTTTAAATGAGATAAATGCAGTGAGAATACTAGCCACTGCAACAACGCAGATGAGTAAAAACCCTGTAAATAAAACGATACCAACAAATGTTGTCAAGATGATGTCCTCTGTTGCAATACTACTAAATACTGCTACATAATAAATAACTATCGCAAGTATAAAATACGTAAAAAAACCCGTCAAAAGTGAAACAAATAAATTTTGATGCATCTCAGAGTCATTTAGACTAATCTTTACATAACCAACATGTAAACCAGAAGCAAGTCTTGCGCCAAGGACGCTGCCGATGTTACCAGCTACGCTATTAATTACAGGAATAGATATGAGAAAAATTGGCAGACTAACAAGTATTGCTTCATTGTTTTGAAGAATTTGCCCTGCAAAAACTTCAATTAAAGCTGCGAACATCAAAAGAGGTATTCCATGTCTCACAATTTTTTTCCAGCTATAAATCACGAAAACACCCCCAATATAAACAAGGCACTTGCAAAAATGCAGGCCATTGTAATCATATCGCCAAATGTGGCAAGTGCGGGCCCGGTGATATTATCTGGATTCCAACCATGTTTGAATACAAAATAAATAATAACAATAGTGAGCAATGTAAGAATTAAAGCAGAAATAATACCTGCTATAAAAACAATTAAAATAAGTTTTACAGGATCAGGAGTAATTCCTATAAAAACAGATGCTACAAAAGCAAGAATGCCAATTAATAACGAAACCAAGAAATTTAGAACTAAACTTCCAAGAATATTCTGCTTAAGCTCATCATTGTATAAATTATTTGAATCAATAATGCCAAGATGATAAGCAGAACCAAGTCTAGAACCAAGAGCAGTGCTTATATTACCACGCATTGCAATAATTGCGGGAATTACAATAAGAAGACCAGGAATCTCTTCAAACAAATCAGTCATTAAACCAAGAGTGCTACCTGCAACGATTGCACCTAAACCACACATTATCAATAGGGGGAGGCTCTGATGAATCATTTCCTTTTGATACATACGCTATTGCCTCCATAGTTTTTTCACACTCTATATTTTTTTTATAAATAACAGGAACGATATCTATCAAGAACCATATCAGTATATTCCTGAATCATTTTAAGTGTTTTTACATCTTTTTTGGGTTTAAAAAGATGTCTAAAACGACCCTGGTATTTAATCCATTCTTCAACTGGCTTAGGCTCGATTTTTTTCTCAAGAATAAGTTTACTTTTTCCATTAAAAGTCATTTTCTCATTTTCAAACTCATATAAAAGCCAAGTGCCAGTGTCTACTGCAAGAGTTCCCATATCAACAGTTTTTTCCATGGGAAAACGCCAACCCGGTGGACAAGGTGCAAGAATTTCGATGTATTTTGGTCCTTTGATACTTTTTGCTTTTTTGACTTTATTATATAAATCCTCAGGATAACTAACACAAGCTTGAGCAGCATAAGGGATATGATGAGCACGAATAATATCGCCCATCTCTTTTCTGAATTCTTTTTTGCCTCCAACTGTTGTAGTAGTCCATGCGCCAAGTGGTGTTGCACCACTGCGTTGAATTCCAGTATTTGAGTATATTTGATTATTATAACAGATGTAAATAAAGTTGGTTTGACGTTCAAGTGCGCCTGAAAGTGCCTGAATACCTATATCATATGTTCCACCGTCACCTGCCCATGCGATAACAGTTGTATCGCCTTTACCTTGAGCTCTGAGGCCTGCTTCTACACCTGATGCACCAGCGGCTGCTGCTTCAAATGCAATGTTCATAACAGGTACATCAAAACTTGTATTTGGATACAAACTTTCAATTACTGCAGTACAGCAGGCAGGAACAACCATTACACTATTTTTTCCAAGTGCTTTAAAAACTGTTCTCAAACCAATTGTAGCAGGACAGCCAGGACATGCAGCACTACCAGGAAGAACACATTCAGTGTCAGGAAGATCTTTAATTGCCATTTTACTTTTTCACCTCCTCAAAACCATACCAAATAGTACCTTTGATTTTACCTTTCATTGCTTTTTTACATATATCTTCCACATGATTATAAGGAACATCTTTGCCGCCAAGACCTGCGATAAAACCAGAAACTTTTGCATCAGTTTTTGAGTATAATGCACTTTTTACCTCAGTAAATAATGCTCCTTCGTATCCACATGAAATATTTCTATCAATTACAATTAATTCTGCTTTTTTAGCAAGTTTAAGTATTTCTTCTTCGGGAAATGGTCTGAATGTTCTAACACGTGCAAGACCTATTTTGTAACCTTGCTCTCTAAGATTGTCAATTGCAACTTTGCTTTCAGCGCCAATTGCACCCATTGCAAGAAGAATTATTTCGGCACCGTCACAGCGATATTTCTCGATTAAATCACCATGAAAATGACCAAATTTCTTTTTCCAATCTTGGGCAATTTCTGGAATTAATTTTTTTGCATTTTCATGAGCATCTTGCATTGCACGGCGTACTTTTTCATAATCTGCAGGCATTATAATATTTCCAAAAGTCACAGGATTTTTTGGATCTATTTTCCATAAAGGCTTGTATTTTCCCAAATAATTATCCACTTCTTTTTGACTTGGGATTTCTGCAGGCATAGAAGTATGTGACAAGATAAATGCATTATAATTAATCATTACGGGAAGTGCAACATCTTTATGCTCAGCAAGTTTAAATGATTGCAGAACAGTATCAAAAATTTCCTGATTGCTACTGCAGTAAAACTGTATCCAGCCTGTGTCTCGCTGGCTAATGCTATCATTTTCATCAGTCCATATATTCCAACCAGGGCCTATGACACGATTAATGTTGCACATTACGATTGGGAGTCTTGCAAGTGCAGCCCAATGAAGCATCTCATGCATAAGCAAAAGACCATGTGATGATGTTGCTGTAAACGTACGCACACCTGTGGCTGAAGAACCTATACAAGCACTCATTGCAGAATGTTCACTTTCAACGCAGATGTATTCGCCTTTGTACTCTCCAGATGCTACATAGTTTGCAATACCCTCAACTAGTGTTGTCTGAGGAGTAATTGGATAAGCGGCAACCACATCAGGTTTTGCCATGACTGCTGCTTTTGCAGCAATATAATTACCTGTGTTAATCATAATATTTTTCATTGTTGTTCCTCCCGTCCCATGGTTATTGCTTTTACTTTGCATACGTTTGCACATATCCCGCAGCCTTTGCAATAATCCATATTTATACTTATTATGTCATCTTTATTCTTCTTAATAGCACCTTCTGGACAAAATATCCAGCAGCGAAGGCATTTGACACATTTATCCTTGTTGAAAATAGGTTTGAAGACTCTCCAGCTGCCAGTTTTTCCCATAGCACCAGTTTTTGGATAAGAAATACTTGTAACAACATTGTATTTTTTACTCAAAAATTCACCTCCGTTGCATCATATGCATCTTTTGTTGCTTTGACGTTTTGTTCTCCTTGTTCACCTTTCCATTTTTCTTTTATCGTGCTTTGGATTGATTTTAATGTTACTTTATCAAGTACTTTTGGTACCGCTCCAAGAATTGGTGTATTTACAACAGGTATTCCTCCAACAAGAATATCATGTTTAATTGCAACTCCTGTTGCATCAACTGTTGCAACTTTGTATTTTTTTGAAAAAGGGTAATCATTTGGTTTTTTACGAGTATTTATAAGTATTTTTCCATCTTTTTTTAGACCTTTGAGCACATCTACAATCCCCATTATACTTTCATCTTGTATTATAACTATATCGGGATTGTATATCTCACTTCTGAGATGTATTTCACTGTCAGATATCCTTGCAAATGCGCGAACTGGGGCGCCTCTTCTTTCTGCTCCAAATAGGGGAAATGCTTGTAACCCAATATTCCCATCTTTTAATGCTGCTGCAACTAGTAGGTTTGCAGCTGTGACAGAGCCTTGTCCGCCACGTCCGTGAAAAACTATTTCTACTAAATATTTTGATGACACAATAATTACGCTCCCGAAACTGGGAATATAAATGTTACATATAACTGTTTTGAATCTATTTTGTAGCTTATTTTTAAAAAAGTTTGAAGTATTATAAAGGATATTTTTGTAAAATGTCTGTTTTTGATATTATGCCAACCGTTTTTCCATTTTTAAAAACAAGTATCGCAGGATAGATTTTCAGCATTTCATTTACTAGTGTTATATCTGTGTTTTCAGGTATCGTTGGTAGTGCTTCATCCATTATATCTTCTATTTTTATGTTTTTATTTTTTATTTTATCGTATTTTTTTACAAATAATTCTTCTGAAACGCTTCCTACTAAGACTTGTTCTTTAAAGACTGGCATTTGTGATATAGCAGTTTTAACCATTAACTCTAATGCTTTGGCTATTGTTTGGTCTGATTGAATTGATATAATTTTTTTTGAACAAACGTCTTTTGCAGTTATTTTTTCTTGTTTTCCTGCAAGTTCTTGTTCTAGAGTTAATAGTATCTTCCTTGCTATTGAATATGATGGTTCTATTTTTCCATTTTCTATTTTTGTAATTATTGATTGACTTACATTTGCAAGTTTTGCAAGTTCTGCTTGTGTTATCCCTAGTTTTTGCCGCATTTTTTTGATTTTTTTAAGATCATCAGACATTACTTTGTTATCTTTTTAGATATATTAATTCTTATTGGAATAAATTTTTAATAAAAAATTAGTGTAAAATCTATTAAACACAAGGAACTGTAACCATTGTTTTTGAAAATTCTGGCCTGTTGTCTAAAATAACATCTATTCTGCCTAATAGGTCATTTATATCAAACGGTTTTAATACATAGTCTACACCGTATTTTATGTACATTTCTTGTGCGGTTCTGCTTGCTCTTGCAGTTAGAAACATAATTGGGACCGTTCTCCATCTGAGATGACTTCGTATCTTGCTTTGAATGTCCCATCCGTTCATAGTAGGCATCATTATATCTAAGATTATTAATGATGGTTTTTTCCCGGCATACAGACTTCTTAAAAAATCTTTACCATTGTCGTATGTATATACCTTGTAACCATTTTTTTCAAGTAGGCATTTTAATGATGAAAGTATATCTGTGTCATCATCTACTATCATTATTCTTTTTTTATTTGCCATTATGTTTTTTTCCCCTCGTCACCGATATAAATATCTAAAGTAATACTTTGTTAATAATACTATTTAAATATTTTGTAATTTTAAATTATAAAAAAATTTTGATAAAAAATATGATAAAAATTATTATAAACTAATTTTGATTAACATATGTTAATACATCTTATTTCACATAAAAAAGAAGATATTAAAACAATGATTTTATTCCATATACAAAAACGGAGGCTTTTTATGAGTAAAAAAATGCCAGGTTCTTCAGATAAAAAACTCAAAATAGCATTTTACTGGGCTGCAAGTTGCGGTGGCTGTGAAATTGCGGTTCTTGATATAGATGAAAAAATTCTTGATGTTGCAGATGTTGCAGATATCCTATTTTGGCCTGTTGCAATGGACTTCAAATATAAAGATGTAGAAGCGATGAAAGACAATCACATAGATGTCTGTTTCTTTAATGGCTCAATCAGAACCGAAGAACAAGAACACATTGCAAAACTTCTAAGAAAAAAATCAAAAATATTAGTTGCTTTTGGAGCATGTGCCATACACGGCGGAATACCAGGTCTTGCAAACATTGCAAACAAAAAAGAAGTTTTTGATGTTGCATATCTTGATAATCCTTCAACTGAAAATCCAAACAAAACAACACCAAAAACATCTGCAAAAGTAAAAGAAGGCAACTTAACTCTTCCCGAGTTTTATGATACTGTAAAAAGCCTAGATCAAACAGTTGATGTAGATTATTATCTTCCAGGATGTCCACCAACTCCAGATATGATTATGAATGCAGTTGGTGCAATAGTCGAAGGAAAACTACCCGAAAAAGGAACGTTTCTTGCACCAATGAAATCTGTTTGTGATGAATGTAGATTTGAAAAATCTGAAAAGAAAATAAAAAAGATAAAACGAATCTATGAAATTGATAAAATAGAGGAAAAATGCCTGCTCGAACAAGGAATAATATGTCTTGGGCCTGTAACACGCGGAGGTTGTGATGCAAGATGTATCGATGCAAATATGCCTTGTACGGGTTGTGGTGGACCGACACCAAATTGTTTAGACCAAGGAGCAAAGATGATGAGTTCAATTGCAAGTATTCTTGGTATCGAAGGAGAAGAAAACATGAGTGATGAAGAAATAGAAAAACTTCTTGCAGACATTGTAGATCCTATTGGAACATTTTATAAATATACTTTGCCAACTTCTATTATCGAAAGGAAGGTGAATAAAAATGAAGACAATTACAATTGACCCAATAACTCGTCTTGAAGGACATGGTAAAATTAGTATTTTCTTAAACAATGCAGGTGATGTGGAAAACGCATATCTTCAGATACCGGAACTTAGGGGTTTTGAACGTTTTGCTCAAGGTCGACGTGCTGAGGATATGCCTCAGATAACATCACGTATCTGTGGTGTTTGCCCTGTTGCCCATCATTTTGCAGCAACAAAAGCACTTGATGATGCTTTTAATGTTGAACCTACAAGTGCTGCTAAAAAACTTAGAGAGTTGATGTATTGCGGATATATTATTTATGATCATATTCTGCATTTTTATTATTTAGGAGGACCTGATTTTGTAGTAGGTCCTGATGCCCCTGCTGCAAAACGCAATGTTTTAGGTGTAATAGAAAAAGCAGGTGTAGAAATCGGCAAAGAAGTAATAAAACACAGAGCGTATGGTCAGAAAATTACAGGTATTCTTGGTGGAAAAGCAACTCATCCTGTGTGTGGTCTTCCAGGTGGCGTGTCAAAGGGTCTAAATAAAGATGAGGTAAACGACATTGAAAAAATGGTTAAATCATGTATCGATTTTGCTAAGTTTTCACTTAAACTTTTTGATGATATTGTTCTTAAAAACAAAGATTATGTTAGTTTAATTACAAGTGATCCATATCAACTAAAAACCTATAATATGGGGCTTGTTGATGATAAAAACAAAGTTAATTTTTATGATGGAAAAATAAGAGTAACAAATCAAGAAGGAAAAGAACATATAAAATTTGATGTTAAAGAATACTACAATAAAATAAATGAGCATGTTGAAGAATGGAGTTATATGAAGTTTCCATATCTAAAAGACATTGGATGGAAGGGTCTTTCTGATGGAAAAGATAGTGGCATCTATCGTGTTGGTCCTCTTGGCAGACTTAATGCTGCAGAAGGTATGGCAACACCACTTGCTGATAAAGAATACAAACGTATGTTTGAAACACTTGGCGGCAGACCCATAAATTCGACTCTTGCCTTTCATTGGGCTAGACTTATTGAGCTTTTATATGCAAGCGAAAGAGCTCATGAGTTAATTAAAGATAAAGAAATAACTAGTGATAAAATACGCAGTCCTGTAGGTGAACCGGGTGAAGGCTTTGGTGTTATAGAGGCTGCTCGCGGGACACTTATTCATCATTATAAACTTGATAAAAAAGGACTAATGCAAAAAGCAAACTTAATTGTTGCAACCACAAATAATGCAGGTGCAATTACTATGAGTATTCGTGATGCTGCAAAAGGTGTTATTATTAAAGGTAAAATTGATGAAGGAATATTAAACAAGATAGAAATGGCGTTTCGTGCATATGACCCATGTTTTGCTTGTGCAACTCATGCGCTCCCGGGAGGTATGCCGTTGCAGGTTGATGTTTATGATGATAAAGAAAATCTTTTTAAAACAATTAAAAGGTTAGGTGAATAAATTTATGAAAAAAACAATAATAATTGGTGTCGGAAACCCGATTCTGAGAGACGATGGCATAGGAATTCATGTGGCAGAAGAACTTAAAAAACAAATTAAAAAACCAAATGTCACAATTGATAGTGCTTTTACAGGTGGCATGAATCTTTTGGATTTAATGGTCGACCACGATCGTGCGATACTAATAGATGCTGTAAAAAGAAAAGAAGGTAAACTAGGTGATGTAAATATATTTGGCTTGGGTGAACTTTCTGCGTTTCATACATGTAATCCTCATGATGTATCACTTCCTCAAGCAGTAACTCTTGCAAAAAAACTTGGTCAGAATCTAATACCTAAAGACATAAAAATTGTTGGTATAAATATTGGAGAGCTTAACTGTGAATTTGGAGAAGAACTAAGTGGTGAAGTTGCAAAAGCCGTCCCAAAAGCAGTCGAAATTGTAAAAAAAGAGGTAAAATGCGATGAGTGATTTCGAACCAAACATAATTGGTTTTTTATGCAATTGGTGCTCATATGCAGGAGCAGATCTTGCTGGAACTAGCCGTATAAAATATCCTGCAAATATTAAATCGATTCGTGTAATGTGCAGTGGTCGAGTTGACCCAGTAATGGTTCTTGAAGCACTTAAAAAAGGAGCAGACGGTGTGCTTATTGCTGGATGTCACCCGGGCGATTGTCATTATCAATCTGGTAATTATAAAACAAACAGGCGTATCAAACTTTTGAAAAAGCATATTGCTGAGATGGGTATTGAACCAGAGCGTGTAAGATTTGAATATATATCTGCTTCAGAAGGACAGAAGTTTGCATCAGTTGTTACCGATTTTGTTTGTGAACTCAAAAAAATTGGCCCTAGCCCCTTGCAGAACCAAGATTAGTTTTTTTTATTACTATTTTTTCATGATTTAATTGTGATTAGAAATAATCTGATTTTTTTTAACCTAAAATAATATACAACTGAAATTTGTTACCCTGGCTGATGGAAGTTATAGTTAAAGCTAATGGATTGTCAAAAACATTTGGGGGTAAAATATTATTTGATAACGCCTCTTTTGATGTTTTTACGGATAACTGTATTGGGCTTCTTGGTCCAAATGGTTGCGGGAAAACAACATTGTTTAAGATTCTTTTAGGAACAGAACAGGCAAATACAGGTGAAATCTGGCGAAAAGACAATTTGAATATTAGATTTTTAGATCAAGTGGCTATGAGTCAGTTAGATACGACAGTCTATGATTTTTTTATACGTACTACACAGCCAGACGCTATTCAACGTCAGATAAAGGAATATGAAATGCAGTTAGAAGACCCTGATATTTACAGTTCACCGAACTATGAGGATATTCTTGAAAAAATTCGCAAACTCAAGATATCTGCAAATCGAAATGCAAGTAACGCGCGATGGGATGCTGCAATTAATATTCTTGAAAAAATAGGTATAAAAAATCTTTCACCACAGGCAAGAGTTGATTCTCTTTCTGGTGGTGAGCGTCAGAAAATTGCTTTGGCAAGCGTACTTGCACAACCCAGAGAATGTGACTTATTGCTTCTTGATGAGCCTACAAATCATCTTGATATTGAAACAATTGAATGGTTAGAACGGCAAATCGTTGATTTTCCACAGGCAGTTATGATTATCTCGCATGATAGATATCTTTTAGACGATCTTGTTGACAGAGTATTTGAGATGCAGGGCAATCACATAGAACTATTTAATGCAACTTTTGAAGAGTATGAAAAACAAAAACAGCTTCGACAGCATATTAAAATTCAGGCTTTTCAGAAATCAAAGTCTGAAATACAGCGACAAAAAAAAGTTATTGAAACAATGTCTCGTCGTAATAAATATGATCGACAGATAAAAAGTAAGATGAATCGCCTGGAAAAAGAACAACGTGTTGAAAACCCTGTTTTGAAATCCTTTTTACTTAATTTCAGGTTTAAAACTCTTTTTAAATCTGGTAAAAATGTTGCTGAGGGTCATGATCTTGTGAAACGTTTTGATGATAAGATTATACTTGAGCATGTCAACTTTGAGATTCTTGCTGGACAAAAAATAGGTTTTATTGGACCAAATGGATGCGGTAAGACTACTTTTTTAAAGATTTTGACGGGTGAAGAAAAAATCGATGAAGGTGCTTTTCATATTAGCTCTGGCGTTAGTTGGGGTTATTTTGATCAGGGGCATCTTTCTCTAAATCTTGAAAACAGCCTTATAGATGAACTTTGCCGGGATCAGAAAGATATTTCTGAGAACGATGCAAAAGCATTGCTAGGACAGTTCAATTTTAAAGGAAATGTGGTTTTTAATCAAGTGAAGCAACTTTCCGGCGGGGAACGCGCGCGGCTGGCTATTCTTCGTTTGATTTTACAACCGTATAATTTTCTTATTCTTGATGAGCCAACAAATCATATGGATATGGAATCAAAAGCTGCTATTGAATGTGCTTTAAATTCATATGGTGGTACCGTACTTTCAGTTTCACATGATAGAAGATTTCTTGATACGGTTGCTGACACGATTTTTTTCATGGACAAAGGTTTTATCAAAATGTATCATGGTAATTATACAAACTTTAGACTTCAGCGTCAAAAAGAATTATCTGATCTTTCAGATAAGAATCTTGCATATCTTTCTACAAAAGGATTAAAGAAATATGTTGTACGCAGGTCTTTTACAATTTGGGCAACACGGACGAAACATAATGTTGGTGAGGAGATTTTTATCGGAGATCATAATGAAAAAATATATGAATCTGCGATTAAATGTAAATTTTTAAAACCAGCAAATTAGTTTTTAAGATAAAATAATTTTGCTAGCAACTACAAGTCTATGTTTATATTTTTTATAAAAAAATAAAAAAAGATTTTTTGTAAAAAACAATTTTATTACATATTATTAATTCTTTTTACTAGAATCTTTTTGGCTTATGTTTTTGAAAACAGTCTCTACAATAAACTGGTCTGTTTCCATCTGGTTTAAAGGGAACTTCAGTTTCCTTTCCACATTCTGCACAAGTTACTTTGTGCATTTCTCTTGGAGGTCCGCCAAATCGGCCGCCTCTATCATCTCTATACATACAATATTTCCTTTATTTTTTGACCTGCTATGTATCTGTAGTATATAATGATTTGTTTTTGAATGATTAAATGCATCGTGCGTTATAATTCTTTAACCGTCTGCATATTCTGCAGCGTTTTTTCCAGCTAAATAACCTGTAGAAAAGGCTTCCTGCAAGTTATAGCCGCCTGTATCACCATTAATATCTATTATTTCACCAGCAAAAAATAATCCTTGTATTAATCTAGACGACATTGTTCTTGGGTTAATTTCTTTTAATGATATCCCGCCAATTGTTATCATAGCTTTTTCTAAAGATTCAAAACCAATTATTCTTAAATTGATGCCTTTTAAAAATGATACTATTTTTTTCCTGTCACTTGCTTTTATTTGACTTGATTTTGTCATAGGATCAATTTCTAAAACTTTCATCGCCAGAGTAATTAACCGGTCTGGAAAATTTTTCTTTAAGACATTTGAAATGCTTTTTTTAGGATTATTTATTAATTCTTTCATGAGTTTTTCTTCAACTTCTTTTTCACTTTCAGAAGGTATTAAATCTATAAACGCTGAAATTTTAATGCTTTTGTTTAATAAATCTACTATCTGACCTGAAATTGATAATATAATAGGTCCAGAAATACCAGTTTTAGTAAACACCAAATCTCCTATATTTGATTTTATTTTCTTTTTATCAAATTCAAAAGTAACACCAACCTGCTTAAGTGATAAACCCTCCAATGCAACTGGGTATTTTTTATCAGTGATCAATGGGACTAAGCCCGGCTGCAATGATACAATTTTATGGCCAAGTTTTTCTACTATTTTAATTCCTTCTCCATTTGAGCCGGTTGAACTATATGTTATTCCTCCAGTAGCAATTATCAAACAATCTACAAAAAACTTTGAACCATTGTTAAAATATGCTGCTTTGACTTTTTTGTTTTCAACTTCAATATTCGTTAACCGGGTATTATAAATTATTTTTACATTATTTTTAACCAGCTCTTTTTCTAATATATCACAGACACTGGATGCATTATTTGTTTCTGGAAAAATCCTGCCGTTATTTTCAGTGATTAGTTTTAACTGTCTGGATTCAAAGAACTTGATTAGATCATTATTGAAAAATAATTTAAAAGCATCTCTTAAGAAATCACCATTCTTATTGTATCCTTTTAAAAATAACTCTAAATTATCTGAATTTGTTAGGTTGCATCGCCCATTACCACTTAAAAGAAGTTTTTTACCTAAAATACTATTTTTTTCAACAAGTATTACATTTTTGGTAATTTGACTGGCTCTAATTGCTGCCATCATCCCCGCAGGTCCGCCACCAATTACAACAACTTTTTTTGTTTTATTCATTTTTTAAACCTTATTTTTTCATTTAGTAAAAATAATACTTTTAATAGTCTTTTCTTGTATAAAAAATAGTTGATATATTTCTTTAGTAAATCTTAAAAGATGAAGTTGTTTAATTGATAATATGCATGAAAAAGTAACTGAATATATAAACAAACAGAAATCTCCGCAAAAAGAAATTTGTCAGAAACTACGAACAATAATCCTTCAAACATTTCCACAAATCAAGTTTCACTTAAAGATCATGTTAATCTAGGCTTTTCGTTAAAAGGACTTTCGAAAGAAGAAATAGATGAAAAAAAGATAGTTTTTCTACTAAAGCTTGTAAACGAAAAATAAGTGAAATAATTAATATAAGTTAAATAGGATACCCTGCCCCAGTTTACAGAAAAAGGGGTTTTTTTGTATGAATAAAAACAATGAAAAACAACTGCTAGAGAAAGCCAATAAACCTGGTAAAGATGCAATGAAACTTCATCCTTTTTATCGCGGTAAAATAGAAGTTATTCCAAAATGTTGTATTAGAAATTTTGATGATTTTGGAATATGGTATACTCCAGGTGTTGCAGAGTCATGTAAAGAGATACAAAAAAAGCCATTGTCAGTTTATGATCATACTAATAAATGGAATACAATTGCAGTTGTATCTGATGGTACTAGAGTTTTAGGTCTTGGGGATATTGGACCTGAAGCAGGTCTTCCCGTAATGGAAGGTAAATCATTATTGTTTAAATATCTGGGCGGCGTTGATGCATATCCAATTTGTCTGGATACAAAAGACCCTGATGAAATCATTCAAGCAGTTAAATGGCTTAAACCTAGTTTTGGCGGGATAAATCTTGAAGACATTGCAAAACCAAAGTGTTTCTATATTCTTGATAGACTTAGAAAGGAGATGGATATTCCTGTTTGGCATGATGATCAACAAGGTACTGCAACCATTGTTGTTGCAGGTGCAGTAAATGCACTTAAATTAGTTGGTAAAAAAAGATCTGAGACACTTTTTTCAATGATTGGTGCAGGTGCTGCAAATATTGCAATAGCGCGTGTTCTTGTTGCGGCAGGTGTGAAAAAAGAAAATATTATTATGGCAGACAGCAAAGGTATTCTACATTCTAATAGAGAGGATATAAAAGAAATAAAAGATTTTAATCCTGTTAAATGGGATATGTGTGTTAACTCAAATGGTGAAGGACGAACAGGTTCTGTTGCAGATGCGATAAATGGAACGGATATCTGTATTGCTGCAAGTAAACCAGGTCCGGGGACTATTAAAAAAGAATGGATTGAAAAGATGAATGATGAAAGTATTGTTTTTGCAACAGCAAATCCTGTTCCTGAGATATGGCCATGGGAGGCAGAGAAAGCAGGTGTTAAGATTTTTGCTACAGGGCGCTCAGATTTTCCAAATCAGATAAATAATTCACTAGGTTTTCCAGGTATTTTTAGGGGTACTCTTGATGTTCGTGCAGAAACAATTACTGATGAAATGTGTATCGCTGCAGCATTTGAACTTGCAAAAACTGCAGAGGATAAAGGTATTTCTGAAAAGTATATTGTTCCAACAATGGATTCATGGGAAGTATTTCCTCGGGAGGCGGTAGCAGTTGGCATGAAAGCAATTTCTCAAGGTATTGCAAGAATTAAGCCGTCTCGTCAAGAATTATATAATAATGCTATGAGTATCATAAAAAAAGCTCGTGATGAAACGACTATGCTTATGAAAGAGGGTTTTATTAAAAACCCATAAAACTTTTTTTTTCAATCTGTAAATTTTATTATATTTGTTCTTTTGTATACATCTAAAAACGATGATACATGTATCTTTTTTTCTACGCCATCTATTGTTTTTATGTTTTCGTTTATGAACCGCCATAAGTGTTTTCCATCTTTTGCGATTAGCTGTATTATTATATCGTGGTCTCCTGATGCGGTTGTAACAACTTGTACTTCATCGTAACCTGTTAGTTTTTTTGCTACTTCATCCATTTTTAATGGATCAACATTTAAGCCAAGTACAGCTGTTGTTGTGTACCCTGCTTTTTCAGGGTCTACTACTGCTGAAAAATTTTTGATTATGCCCTTGTTTATTAGTTTTTTAATCCTGTAGTGTACAGTACTTGCGCCTATGTCTAGTTGTTCTGATATTTTTTGATACTGTATTTTATCATCTTCTTGTAGAAGGTGTAGTATTTTTTTGTCTATTTCGTCCATAATAGGATAATTTTCTTTTGTTTTAAATATCTTTTGCTTTTTATTCAATATTTTGAAGATAAATATGAATATTTTTCCAAAATAGTTATATATTTTGTCTTTATACAGCTGTTTTGAATTTGAATAAAAGAGTTAATTCTTATCCATCTTTATGATATCTGGTTAAAGGAAAACGCTTATATTAGAAAAAACGTTGCCTGTTCCCGGGGTTAACAGGCTTTAAGAAGCTTTTATAAATTCAAAAATAAAAAGGTGCAAAAAATGGCCAATGTAAAAACTTTTTCAAAAAAGGATTTAGATGAATTTATAGATAAACTAATTTCAGATAAAAAATATGAAATAGTAGGTGTTAAATCAAAAGGAAAACGCTTTGTATTTGACTTACTTGATTCATCAGAAGAGCTAAGACTTGACTACGATGTAACAATTCTTCCGCCAAAAAAATATTTTTTACCGCAACATGAAAATCTTATGAATTACAGTTTAAAAGAAAAATTTGATGTAAAACCTGAAGTAGAACATAAACCACGAATTATCATAGGAATACATCCTTATGATATCGTTGCTTTACAACAGACTGATATTTACTATTTAGATGAACAAAAAGATAATTTTTATGAAAAAAGACGAAAAAATACAATAATTATAGGCGTTGATATACAAAATGTTTCAGAACACTCTTTTGCTGGCAGCATGAATACACATTATGTTGAATCAGGTTTTGATTTAATGCTTACACATATTGGTGATAAATATGCTGTAACTATAGGTTCTAAAAAAGGCGAAGAACTACTTAACAAATATGCAAAAACAAAAGATGCAGAGATATCAGATAAAGAAAAAATAAACAAAATCCGTGAAAAACTTATTTCCAAATATAAAAAAGTTGTAAAAACAGATGATGTAAGAAGTTGGTCTTCACTTCTTGTTGCAAATTATGATAACAGCATCTGGGAAGAACGCTCATCCAAATGCTTGGAATGTAGTTCATGCACGATGGTTTGCCCAACATGTTTTTGCTATGATATACGTGATGATGTATCACTTGACTTATCCGATGGTAGACGTGTTAGAACATGGGATGGATGTCTTTTAAAAGATTTTACAAAAGTCGGAAGTGGTGAAGTTTTCCGTGAAGATTTAAAAGATAGATACAGGCACAGATTTTTTAGAAAAGGAAATTATCTATCTGAAAGATATGATTTTATTGCATGCGTTGGATGTGGAAGATGTAGTATTGCATGCTTGCCAAATATCGCAAGTCCCTGTGATGTGATAAATGAACTTTCTCGTTTTGGAGGAGACGGTGATACAAATAAATATTTTATAAAACAAGAAACAAAAATAGATGAAAAAGGAACAATTCATGTTCCCCGCAGTGCAACAATTAAAAAAATACAAAAACTTACTGATTCAGAAACATTATTTCAACTTGAACTAAACGATAAAAAACCACTAGGTCACAAACCCGGTCAATTTGTAGAACTATCTATTTTTGGAGTTGGCGAAGCACCGTTTGGAGTATCTTCGCCACCTGTTACTGATCCAACATTTGATATTGTAGTAAGAAAAGTTGGAAATCTTACATCAAAACTTTTTACTTTAAAAGTTGGAGATCTTGTAGGAATACGTGGTCCTCTGGGCAATGGTTTTGATGTAAAACAATTTGAAGGTAAATATTTGATTTTTGTCTCAGGTGGAACAGGTATGATTCCAATGAGATCATTAATTGAATATTGTCTAGACAAAAAGAATCGTGACAAATACAAATATATAAAGATTCTTTACGGTTCAAAAAGACCTTGTGACATTTTATTTCAGGATAAAATTTCTAGCTGGGAAAAATGCAATGATGTAACATGTAAATTAACAGTTGATACCTGCCAAGATGGAGAATGCTGGGCAGGTAGCGTTGGTCTTATCACAACATTATTTCCTAAACTTGAAGTAGATCGTATCCAGCCAAAAAATACAATAGCTGTTGTCATTGGTCCACCAATTATGTTTAAATTTGTAATTAAGTGTCTTCAAACACTAGGCGTTCCTGATAAAAACATACTTGTTTCTCTGGAGCGACGCATGAAGTGTGGTGTTGGTAAATGTGGGCATTGTCAGATTAATGGTGTTTATTGCTGTAAAGAAGGACCAGTGTTTAATTATTCTGAAATTAAAAATTTACCGGAGGCGTTTGAATGAGCAAACCACGTGTAGCATTTTTTGATTTTGCAAGCTGTGAAGGCTGTCAACTTCAAATTGCAAATCTTGAGGAAGAAGTTCTTGATTTAATAAGCATCGTTGATGTTGTATCTTTTAGAGAAGTTATGAAAGAACATTCTGATGATTATGATATAGCAATAATAGAAGGCTCAATTAACAGACCTATGGATGAAGAGCGTGTTAAACAAATACGAGAAAAAGCAAAAATTTTAGTTGCCCTTGGAGCTTGTGCAACGATTGGTGGAGTAAACAAAATCCGCAATCAATGGGATGCAGAAAATGTTAAAAAAGAGGTATACGGTGATGCAAAATTAAAAGGCAACAAATATTTTGATGTTTATCCGACAAAAGCAGTAGATGAAGTTGTAAAAGTTGATTATTATATTCATGGTTGTCCTATTAATCGTGATGAATTTAAAAAAGTAATAACAAGTCTTGTAATGGGTAAAAAACCAGAAATTCCAACTTATCCAGTATGCGTAGAATGCAAAAAAAATGAAAACGTGTGTCTTTTTGAACTAGGTAAATTCTGCCTTGGGCCAATTACGCGTGCAGGATGCAATGCAATATGCCCAACAAACGGTAGCCCTTGTGATGGTTGCCGTGGAATTTTACGTAAAACTGAAATTGAATGCATACAAGATGTACTTGATAGATATAATCTTACTTATGAAGAGATGAAGCGTCGTTGTATAATATATAACTATTCAAAGGAGGAAGGCAAAGATGAGTAAAGATTTATCAATAAATGTTCATCATGTAACAAGAGTTGAAGGTCATGGAAATATAGTACTTGATGTTAAAAAAGGAGAAATAAAACAAATACAATGGCAAGTTCCAGAAGCACCACGTTTCTTTGAGGCAATGCTGCGCGGCAGACATTATGATGAACTGCGTTCGATTACCTCGCGTATCTGTGGTATCTGTAGTATCGGACACTCACTTGCAAGCTTAAAAGCAACAGAGGATGCACTTGATATAAAAATATCTGCTCAATCCCAAATACTACGCAGACTTGCAATAAACGGCGAAAATATGCAAAGCCACATACTTCATATTGGGTACCTTGCAGCACCAGACTTACTTGGCGTAGGAAGTGTTTTTCCACTAGTTGGAAGCAAACATCAAGATGCACTTTTAAAAATTGTAAAACTACACAGGCTTTCAAATGAAATGTCTGATTTAATATGCGGGCGAACTACTCATCCAATACGACTAGTAGTCGGCGGTTTTTCATTGGTTCCAAATAAAAAACAACTAATCGCTTTTAGAGCAAAATTAGAAGACTCAATAAAAACTACTAAAGAAGTTGCAGAAGTAATACTTAGTGTTGCCGACAAACTACCAAATTTTACTCGTGAGACAGAATATATTGGCCTATCATCAGATAATGAATATGCACTTTACGATGGATATATGAATTCTACAGATACAGGTCCTTTTAAAGAAAACAAAAAATATGCAAAACTAATGCAGGAATATGTTGTTTCTCAATCAACTGCAAAATATGCAAAGCATAACCGCAAATCCTACATGGTTGGTGCTCTTGCAAGATTTAATCTAAACAGCAAACAACTTCATCCACTAGCACAAGAAGTTGCTAAAATGTTTAATCTAAAAGCAATCTGTTATAACCCATTTATGAACAATATTACTCAACTCGTAGAATTTGTACATAACATAGAAGACTCAATACTTCAAATTGATAAACTACTAAAAAATGAAATTAAAGATGAAAAACCGATAAAGGCAAAAAAAGACTCAGGACAAGGTGTTGGAATAGTTGAAGTTCCACGTGGAATACTTTTACATGACTATACAATTAAAAACAATAACTGTACAAAGGCAAACTGTATAATACCTACAAATCAAAACCATGCAAATATACAACATGATATGGAAAAACTTGTGCCGAAGATACTTAATAAACCTGAAAAAGAAATTGAACTTACACTTGAAATGCTTGTTCGTGCATATGATCCATGCATATCATGCAGTACACATTATCTAAAAGTAAAATTCGTCTAAAATGAAAAAGATAGGAGTTATTGGTCTTGGAAATCCGCTGAGACGGGACGATGGCATAGGTATACTTTTACTTGAAAAATTAATTCAGAAAAAAAACAATTTTACAAAAAATATAGAGTTTATCGATGGTGGAACCGGCGGTATCTCCCTTATTTATTTATTTGCAAAGTTTGACATTGTTTTTTTAATCGATGCAGTTGATTTTAATGCAGAACCAGGGGATTTTAAATTTTTTAAAATAGATGAAAAAGTTACTTCAGATAAAAAAGTTAATTTTACAACGCATGAAGACAATATCTTAAATGTTTTAGAACTAGCTTGGAAAATAGGTGAAAAACCTGAAGTTTATATATTTGCAATTCAACCTAAAAAAACAGATTTTAAAAATAAATTAACAAAAGAAATAGAGAATAAAACAGATTTACTTTTAAGTAAGCTGGAAGAAAAAATAAAAACTTTTTTATAAAAAAATAAAAAAAGTTTATTTTAATTTAACTTTAAACTGGTTGTTATTTGTTATATCATCTACGGTATAGATTTTGTTTTCTCTTGCAAGCCAACCAAGAGCAGAATATGCATCACTGGTTTTTAACCGGGTAACACGAGTAATAGAAGTTACGTCTATTTCGCCACCCTTAGTCACAAGAATGTTGTATATTTTACCAGCATCGTTTCCTATTTTATTTGTTAGATTTGTTTCACTTAGCTGGTATTTTGCACCTGTTTTTGAAATCTTGTTTTCTCTTGCAAGCCAGCCGACCGCTGCATAAAATTCTTTATCAGTTAATCTGGTGTTTTTCTTTAAAGTTGATTCTGTTAGAACACCATGTTTACTTAATGTATTCCATATTTTTCCAGCGCTTTTACCAAATTTTTCAATGGCGTCAACCATTTTTAATCACCAACCACATGTCAAAGTAACGGTATGGGTATTATAAAAATTGCTATTTTTGATAAAATGGTACTGTAAGACCGCCATATGGCATAACAATTATCCTTATTTTTTCACCATTTTTTGCAATTTTTTTAATGGCTGCATCTATTGCATCTTGTATATTTTTAAACGGTTCCATAAATGCTTTTTTAACAAGTTTATCCTCGATTTCTGTTACAGCATAGATATCTGCCCATGTTGCCAGCTCTGCTATTTTACCTGATTTATGAAAACCTAATTTATATTCTTTCTTAAGTGCATCTAATACTTTTTCTGGTGTATCTGATTTTGATAAAAGTTTTAAAAATTCATCAGGTCCTACACCATTGTGACATTTTGATACAAGTATTATTACACCGTTTTTTTCAAGTGCAAGTTTACCATTTTCAAGGGCTTTTTGAGATTGATAAAGATTTATATCCATAGGATTTGGTGCGACAGTTATCACAATATTGCCTTTTTTTGTGATAGGTGTACAAAAAATATTGTTTGCATATTCTGTTGCTTTTAAAAAAGAATCATGCAGATCTCCAGTTATAATATTATATATCTCTCCTTTTGGAGTTAAAACAATTTGAATTGAAAAAATATTTACCTCTTTTTTTATAAGTTCAACTGATTCCATCATATCTTCATTTACAGGGTTTCCTTTAAGCTTAAGTGTACATGAATCTTTAGATAATGCAAAAGAATGATTCTGCTCAATTGTTTCATAGCCTGCAATGCCTGGTAGAAATGATTTACGTCCACCAGTATAACCTGCAAAGTAATGTGGCTCAACGCTGTTTATTGCAATCACATTTTTGTATTCAAAAATCTTTTTATTAAAATAAACTGGTGTGCCTCTCCTTGTTTTTCCAGCATATTTCATATTTTTTTTATCTTTTGCATCATGAACAAAAACTTTATCTTTAATTTTTTCAAATTCTTCTCCAAAAATAAATTTGAACTCTTCCTCCGTGGGTCCTGGGTGAGAACCGCATGCAACTATAAAACCGACATCTGGATGATTTGAAAGAATAGGTTTTAAATAAGTAAGTATTTTTGCTGTTGTTGTAGGTCTGGTGCCATCATTTACAATTATTAATAAGCGATCTGATTTTGATGCAAACTCTTTAAATGATTCTTTGTTTAAAGGATTTAAGAATGCTTTTTTTAGTATTTCTTCTTCAGGATCTAGTTTTATTTCTACCGGTTTTAGAATTTCACATTCGTAATCTATATTAAGCGTTTTTTTTTCTTTACCATATACAACTGAAATTTGCATGTTTAATCTAGATTAGTATTAATTATATTAATATTTACAATTTGTATTCTACTTTGTATTCACCAGGATCTCCTGATTCTATTTTGAATTTTTTCTCTTTACAAAGCGTAATCATTGGTATGTTGTCTTTTAGGACTATCCCTGTAATTTTTTGTAAGCCTTTATCGCGTGCTACTTCAATTGTATAGTCAAGGAATTCAGAGCCTAATCCTTTTCTTTGCCATTCATCAGAAACGATTAATGCAAACTCTGCTTCATCACTTTGACCGGGTGTCATAATAATTCTTGAAACACCAAGCATGCGTCTTTTTCCTTCATCGTTTATTTCTGCGATTATTCCTATTTCACGATCATAATCAATATTGCAGTAACGTGTCCTCATTTCATGAGGGGTGTTTTTAATTCTTCTGAAGAATCTGAATCTAACTGCTTCATCAGAAAAAGTATCAAACATCTCTTGCCACATGTTTTCATCTTCTGGTTTTATAGGTCTAAGTAGTACTGGTGTACCATCTTTGAGTTTAATGTTTTTCATGTATTTACTGGGGTATCTGCTAATTATCATGTGAGGTTTTCCAGCAGGATTCTCATCGATTACGATTCTTGCATCAACTGCCACTAGTTCATTATCGCAGATAATTAACGGGTTTATGTCAATTTCAGCAATTTCAGGATGTTCTTCAATTAAATGAGAGAAATTAATCATTACTTGTTCAACTTTTTTCATATCTGCAGGTGGAATATTTCTAAATCCTTTTAGAAGAGTGTACGCTTTTGTCTTTTCTATGATTCTTTGGGCTATAACCTGATTTAATGGTGGAAAACCAATTGATCTATCTTTGAATAATTCTGTAAATATGCCTCCCATTCCAAAGAGTATTATTGAACCAAAAACAGGATCTTTTTTTGAACCAAGTATAAATTCACCGCCTTGACTTTTAGCCATTTTTTGGATAGTTACTCCTTCAATTGTTGCATTTGGTACTTTTTCTTTGACTTTTTTCATCATATTTTTATATGCATTTTTTACAGATTCTTCACATTGTAAATCAAGTGCTACACCACCTGAATCACTTTTATGTGTTATCTGAGGAGACTGTATTTTCATAACAATGGGATAACCAATTTTTTCTGCAATATTTACTGCATCATCTTCTTTTTTTGCAAAAACTGGTTTAGTAGTTTTAATATCATATGTTTCAATGATTTCTTTTGCTTCTGCTTCGTTTAGAATCGTTCTTTTTTCATTTATCGCTTTTTTAATTATTTGTTTGATTCTATCTTGTTTTTCTTTGGTTGATACAGCTTGTCTTTCTTCAGGTGTTTGAAATAAAAGCTCAAGATTTCTTGCATATCTATAAAGATACATGTATGATTCAACTGCTTGTTCTGGTGTGTCGTATGTTGGAACATTATTTTTATTTAACAAATCCCTTGTAAATTGAACACTTGCTTCACCGGGAAATGAAGTAAGTATCGGCTTTGTTGATTTTTTTGAAAGATCAATTATTCTATCTGCAAGGCGTTTTGGGTCTGCTACTACTTGAGGTACACAAATTACCAAGATGCTGTCGATATTTGGATCATCTAGGCATACATCTATTGCTTTTTGGTATACATCTTCATCGCTGTCTCCTATTATGTCAATAGGGTTTGCTTTACTCCAGTGTGTTGGTAAAAATGAATTAAGTTTTTCCATGGTTTCAGGTGTAAGCTCTGCAAGTTTTCCCCCATTTTCGATTATTGCATCTGTTGCAAGAACGCCTGGTCCGCCTGCGTTTGTAATTATTGCAAGATTTGGTCCAGTTGGTCGTGGTTGTTTTGCAAGAATTGATGAGACATTGAATAAATCCTGAATATTTTTCACACGAACTATTCCTGCTCTTTTAAATGCTGCATCGTAAATGCTATCTTCACCAGCCATTGCACCAGTGTGAGATGATGCTGCTTTTGCACCTTCTGCAAATCTTCCTGATTTTATAACAATAATTGGTTTTACTCTTGCAAAGCCACGAGCAGCACTCATGAATTTACGAGCATTTGTAATTGATTCAGAATACAAAACAATACTTTTTGTATGGGCATCTCTGCCGAAATAATCTATTAAATCTCCAAAATCTACATCAAGCATTGAACCAACTGATATAAATGCGCTGAATCCTACTTTTGCAGCAGTTGCCCAGTCAAGGATTGCCCCACATACTGCACCACTTTGAGAAAATAATGCAATGTTTCCTTTTTCAGGCATTGAACCTGCAAATGTTGCATTTAAATTTAGATAGGGTAAACTGTATCCTACGCAGTTAGGTCCTACTATTCTTAAACCATATTTTTCTTTTAAGTCTAAGAGTTTTTGTTCTAGTTTTTTCCCTTCATCGCCTATTTCTTTGAAACCTGCAGATATAATTAGTATTCCTTGTATTCCTTTTTTTCCGCATTGTTCTACTACATCGCATACTACTTTTGCAGGTGTTACTATTATTGCAAGGTCAACTGTTTTTGGTACTTCTTCTATTGATTTGTATGATGCTACTCCTTGTACGCTTTCTTTTGTTGGGTTAACTGGGTATACTACGCCATCGTATCCTGATCCTATTAGGTTTCTAAAAATTCTGTATCCTGTTTTTCCTACTTTATCTGTTGCGCCTATTACAGCTATGCTTTTTGGTTTGAACATTTTATCTAGTTTTGTAATGCCCATGATTTTCCATCCTATTATTTTGTAAGGTTCCTTGGTTTTCCCATATTTAAAATCACTTAATAAGTTTATCGCATATTTAATTGAATTTTATTCAAAAAAATTGAACATTATTCAAATAATAATTGAAATATATTCAGATATTTAGCTATTATTTCTTAAAAAGTATTGAATTTTATTCAAAATTCCAATAGTCACTTAACAATTTTTTAAGACGCGAGATATTTTCCATTACGGTCTCTACTTTATAATGAGATATAGAATCTTTTTCTTTAATGTAGTCATGCTTATCAAGAAGACCACACATTACATTATAATAACAAATTATACTTGCGTTGCTATTATAACCGCCACCAAAAAGAACCAATAATTTATCACAACTTTTTTCAGAGACCTCCTGCATTTTATGAGATAGATAAAAATAAGTTTGATAAGTCAGTTCTAAATCGGCCAATGGGTCAGAATGATGGGTATCAACACCAGATTCAAAAAGTATTATATCTGGTTTAAATTGCTCAACCAGGGTTGGAACAATCTGATTGAAAGCAATTAAATAACTGCTAGTCCCGGTTCCTGGAGGAAAAGGAAGATTAACAGTAAAGCCTTTTGCATCGCCTTTTCCTATATTTTCAAGTCTACCAGTTCCGGGATAAAGAGTTCGTCCATCCTGATGAAAAGAAAGATTTAAAACAGAAGGATCATTGATATAGATATCTTGCGTTCCGTTTCCATGGTGTACATCCAAATCTACAATCATGAATTTCTTAAGATGATACTTTTCACGCAAATGCTCAATTGTTACTGCAGTATCATTAAAAAAACAAAAACCAGATGACTTTTCTATACTTGCATGATGAAAACCACCTAAAGGATTGCACATGCAATTAAAACCTTGCATAAGTTTTTCTGCACAAAGCATACTGCCACCTGTAGCAAGGCAGGCTATTTCGTAAATTCCTTTTGGGGCAGGCGTATCATTTGCGAGCATGCCTCCAGTTTTGCTTAACTCTTTTACTTTTTCTATATATTCTCTCGTGTGTACTCTTTCTAAATCTTTTTGAGAGGCTTTTTTTGGTGTAAATACTTGTATTTTTTCTAAAATTCCTTTAAGTTTGAGGTATTCCATTGTTTTTCGTGGTTTATCGCCAACTAGTGGATGAGTTGAACCAAGATCGTATTTATTGTAATCTTCGTGGTATGTTATTGCTAACATTTATTGGTTGGAATAAGGGGCTTGTTCTTAAATTTATTGTGTAAATTAAAAATCATCCTCTTTCATATATTGGTTTTAAATTGTTAATATTCCATTTAATATTGGTAAAATACCAATATTTTTAAATATGGTCATATTCATATAATATATTATGAGAAATAAAAATTCTAGTAGTTTTTTGGAGGGAAAATAATGATTGAGATAACTTTATTATTGGTTGCAACAATAGTAATTGCTTTCATAATGGGGGCTATTGATGCGGGACTTGGAATGATGTATGGTACTGTATCGAGTCCCGTGCTAATTATAGCAGGTTATAGTGCATTTGTTGTAGTTCCCTCTATGGTGTTATCACAGGTGATAGGCGGGTTATTTGCAACTGTGCATCATCATAAATACAAAAATGCTACGTTTTCTTTAGGGTCACAGGATTTAAAAATTGCAGGGGTTATATTTGGACTTGGTCTTTTTGCAGTAGTTATTGGAGCATTTGTTGGCAGTATAATAAGTGCATTTGCATTGAAACTTTATATAGCAATTTTGTGTGTCATAATGGGGTTTCTTGTAATAACAAAGAGGAAATTTAAATTTTCATGGAAAAAGATTTCGGGGATCGGGCTTATAAGTTCTTTTAATAAAGCTCTTAGTGGTGGAGGCTTTGGTCCAATAGTATCAACAGGCAAAATATAGCTAGTGGAGTAGAAGCAAAGAAGGCGATAGGAATTACAGACTTTGCTGAATCACCCATATGTTTTGCTTCATTTGTTGCATGGTATTTCTTAAGTGGATACAGTATACCAGATGTAAACCTACTAATTCCATTATGTATAGGAGCAGGATTTGGCGGATTAACTGGATCGTATTTATTATCTAAAGTTAAATCAAAGAAACTAGTTACAACTCTAGTTGGATTATTGGCGTTTATATCAGGTACATATATTTTTATATAATTTAATATAGAAGTAGTTTAATATTCAAGTAATAGGAAGAAATAAATATGAAAGTAGAACTAGATGAAATTTTATGTATAACCGAAACCTCTTTGACTATAAGGGGTTCAAGAAGAAGAATTACAGTTCCTTCAGAGGTTGTTGAACTTTTAAAACTTAAAGATGGCGACAAATTGCGCTGGATTGTTTTTAAAAATGGTGATACTCATATCCATAAAGTTAATAAAAAGTAATTTTAGGATGAAGTCGTAATTTTAAATTTTAGTAGATTTTAAATATGAATTTAAGATAAAAGACTTGTAAAAATATAAATAGTTAACGTATGTTAATTATTGGGGGTTGTTAAATGAGTATAATAGATTTAACATCAATGAGCGAATCACAAATATCAATAAAAAACGAAATTAATCAGAGACTTTCTAAATTAAAAGACGAATTTTCAGACTATTGCTATCAGTGTGCAAAATGCACATCTGGTTGCGAAGCACATAAACTTTTAGAGTTGGAGCCTCATAAAATAATTGCTCTCTTAAAAAGAGGACTAATTGATGAAATGGTCAATTCAGAGGTAATCTGGACATGCATGAGCTGCTTTAAATGCAGAGAACGCTGCCCACAAAAAGTAGCACCAGTAGATGTTTTATTTGCACTTAAAAACATGGCAGTTGCAAGTGGAAAACAAATACCTGGAAACTACACAGCAATGCTGCAGTCGGTTTTATCAATAGGCCTTCTTCAAGACGTAAAAAGTGTGACAACAAGAGATAACAAAACAAAAAATCGCAGTGAACTAGGACTTCCAGAACTATCAAAACCAACAGATCCTGCAAAATTTCAGATGATGCTTTCAAAATCAGCAGTGGAAAAAGTTTAACGGAGGTTTAAAAATATGAAAAAATTTGCACTATATCCTGGATGTATAATGCCAACAGAACAATATGCTTATGAACTAAGCATACGTGAAATTTTACCAAAGCTTGATGTCGAACTGATAGATGTTAAAGATTTTTCATGCTGTGGAGAACCCCTTAAAAGTGTTAATCAAATGCTTACACTTACTCTTTCAGCAAGAAACATTGCAATTGCAGAAAAAGAAAATCTTGATATTTTTGCACCATGTCCAATGTGTCATTTAGCATTAACTGAAGCAAAAAGAATTCTTGATACAGATGCGGATATGAAAAAACGCATAAACGAAAAACTTGCAGATGAAGGATTAACATATAATGGTAGCTCTGAAGTATTAAGTATTCTTGACATGCTTTACGATGTTGTCGGTATTGAAAAGATAAAAAAATCTGTAAAAAAACCACTTAAAAACGTTAAAACAGCAACACACTATGGATGTCACTTAATAAGGCCTAGTGAAATAGGGCGTTCTGATGATTCTGAAAATCCGCAAAAAATAGAACAAATCTTAAAAACAATTGGTATGAAACCAGAATACTACTCAGAAAAACTTGACTGCTGTGGAGGACTTTTAACTGCAAACCTGCCAGAATCTGCTCTTACAAAAACAGGTCAGAAACTTCAAAGTGTACAAGAACAAGGTTTTGATTGCTTTGTTGATACCTGCCCCTGGTGTCACAAACAATATGATTCAAAACAGATAAAAGCAGGTGAAACAGTTGCTGCAAAACTACAGATGCCTGTTTATTATCTTACACAATTAATTGGCCTTTCTATGGGAATTTCTTCTGATAAACTTGGTCTTGATTTAAACTTAAGTCCAGTAGATAAACTATCTTTAGGGGGCAAATAAGCATGAGCAACAAAATAGGTGTTTTCGTCTGTCACTGTGGAATAAATATTTCACAGACTGTTAATGTCAAAAAACTAGTTGATTATGCAAAAAGCCTTGATGGAGTTATTATAAGTAAAGACTACAAATATATGTGCTCTGATGTTGGAGCAAACTTAATTAAGGATTCAATTAAAAAAAATAAACTTGATGGAGTTGTAATTGCTTGCTGCAGTCCTCGTATGCATGAACACACTTTTCGAGGTGTAGTAGAAGATGGGGGAATTAATGCTTTTAACCTTGAAATTGCAAACATTCGCGAGCAATGCAGCTGGGTGCATACTGATAAACAAAGAGCGAGTGAGAAGGCAAAAGCACTTGTTCGTGGTGCTGTTGCAAAAGCAAAGCTTTTAGAGCCACTTGTAAAATCAAAAATAAATGTTACACCTGAAGCACTTGTTATAGGTGGTGGAATAGCAGGTATTCAGTCCGCACTTGACCTTGCAGAAGAAGGCCATAAAGTCTATCTTGTAGAAAAGAGCCCAACTCTTGGCGGACGCATGGCTCAACTTGATAAAACTTTTCCAACCCTTGATTGCAGTGGATGTATATTAACACCTAAAATGATGGAAGCTGCAAATCATCCAAATATAGAGCTTTTTACTTATTCAGAGGTTGTGTCAGTAGATGGAAGCATTGGAAATTATACTGTTATAATCAAGAAGAAAGCACGTTACGTTGATTTAGATAAATGTACAGGATGTGGGGATTGTGTAGATGCCTGTCGAATGAAAGGGCATGTCCCTAGTGATTTTGATGAAAACATGGGTAAAAGAAGTGCAATTTATATGCCGTTTCCACAGGCAGTCCCTCTGAAATGTACAGTTGACCCAAGATACTGTCTTATGCTTACAAAAGGTAAATGTGGAACAGGGCCACTTTGTGTAGAGGCATGTCAAGCAGGTGCTATTGATTTCAAACAAAAAGATGAGGAAATACAAGTTAAAGTTGGAGCAATTATTGTAACAACAGGTTATGATATGATGAACCCTGAATCTGTTTATGAACTAGGGTATTTGAAATCACCGGATGTAATAACAAGTCTTCAAATGGAGCGTTTGATTAATTCGTCAGGGCCTACTGCAGGTGAAATAATAAAGCCTTCAAATGGTGAAAAACCAAAAAGTCTTACATACATTTTATGTGTCGGAAGTCGTGATGAAACAGAAAACCCGTGGTGTTGTCGCATAGGTTGCATGAGTGCTTTAAAACAGATGTATCTTTTAAAAGAAAAACTTGGTGATGATGTAGAATTAAATATCTGTTATATGGATATCCGCAGTTTTGGTAAAGGATACGAAGAATTTTATCGAAAAATAAGAGGCATAAACACAAACTTTTTCAGGGGAAGGCCAAGTGAAGTTAGGCCTGTGAAGGATTACCTTAGCATTGATATCTTTGATACAACAACAAATAAGCTTTTTGAAACAAAAACAGATATGGTAGTATTAGTTCCTGCGTTAGTAGCCAGAAAAGACTCAGATGAAATAGCAAAAATACTGCGTATATCTAAAGGTGCAGATGGATTTTTACTAGAGGCTCATCCAAAACTCAAACCAGTTGATACAGCTACAAATGGTATATTTATTGCAGGATGCTGCCAAGCACCAAAAGATATCCAGGATACAGTTGCACAAGCAAGTGCCGCGGCTGCTCGTGCTGCAAACATCCTTTCAAAAAAAGAGCTTGAAGCAGAGCCGCAAGTTTCATGGGTAGATGAAGATCTTTGCTCAGGTTGTGGAACATGTATTACTGTTTGTCCGTATAGTGCGATAGAACTTATAAAAGAAAAAGATGGTAAATCACATGCAAAAGTAAATGAAGCACTTTGCATGGGCTGCGGTGCTTGTGTTGCAGCATGCCCGTCGGGTGCTATGCAGCAACGTGGTTTTAAAGATAAACAACTTATGCCTATGATTGATGAAACAGTTTAAAATAAATCATCAATTTTATTTTTCATAAAAATATCTTCAGAGACATAGTTAAAAAAACAATTTTCGCAAAGCTTTGGCTTAGTTTTTTTACAACATTCAAAATCACATATTTCAAAAGGATTTGGATCAACTGTTGGATCATTCATTTTCTGTAAGAAAAAGCTCACATCAATTGGTTCAGAGCTTATCGTTTCTATATGATCTTTAATATCTGTGCTTTCTTGAGTTTTACCCATTTTAGAATAAGTATATGACAATGCAATTAAGGCAGGTATATTATTAATTGAACCATATAATGCTGCTTCAAAACACTTTTTTGCTTGATCATAGTTTTTAAGTCTAAGATACAACATACCAATAAAATAAAATTTGTTAATTGAAACACCGCTTAAACTTTCATATTCTCCAAAATATATGAGATCACTTGTGACATAACTTATTAATTCCTGTTGATTTGGATCTTTGCACCAGTTTCCATCTCTAAGTAAATCGTTTAAGGATTTTCCAGTGATAATTCTTTTAAATATCTCACTTAGAATCGAAAATCTAATGGTTTGATCTTTTTCTTTAAGTATTAACTTGTTGTATCCTGTAAGTGGCATCTGTGAAAAATAATCTTTTCCTCCTGAGATAATTACTAGAGATACAGGGAATTTTAAAAAAGGGTTTGTAATGTCTTGTACAAAAACTTCTATATTTTTTTCTTTTAGAGTTTTTACTAACCTATCAATTTCTACTTTTTGGTTTAAATCATATAAACTTGGAATATCATTGATTGATATCTCTTTTCGTTTAATATTCAAAAAACTCCTTAAATCTATGTTCAATGGTTGGTTACCCGTCACTCTCCACATCATACTGGTTTTAAACATATCATATGCTTTTTCGCTTAAAGGCAAATCTGCTGTTTTAAATCTGTTCGCTATCTCGGTATCATTATGAATTGCAAAGTTTATTGGGAAAGACCCCTGAATAAATTCTGTGAAACATCGCATGGCTGCGTCTTGTGGCTCTGTATCGACGCCTATTAACATTTTAGGATATCTCATGTTTGTAGTAATTCCAAAAGGATTAGCTGGTAAATTCCATTCAGGGTTATCAAAAATTGTAACAATCATAGGAATATTAAATATATAAGAAAAATCAAGCATTTCGAATTCTACTCCTATTGAATTAATTACCTCAATTAGCTTTTTAATTGTTGGATGAGTTATACTATCTTTAGAAATTTTTTTTGCATCTGGTAAGTTATCTAAAACATACATTCCTCCAAGTCTTTCGATTACCTCAAAAAGTGCATGTAATGTTGCTTCTTCAAAAGTATTTCCACTTGCCAGACCATTAGAGCCCACGGTATTTATTATGAATTCTTCGGGAAAACAAAATAACTTTTTGTTAGTAAGAGAATAACAAACTGATTTTTTCATATGTTTGTATTTTTCTAGTAATTCCTCTTTTATAAAATCATTAATGTCCATTGGTGCAAATTCAAATTCTTCTTCTAAAAATTTGTTTTTTTCTCTTTTTTTCATCCATATCTGTTTTTGTTTCATTGATGCTAAATAATGCCTAATATTTCCCTTTGCAAGACCATATCCTGTAAACCGCTCGACTAATTCGGCAGTAGCACTAGCTCTTGATAATATAGAAGTTACACCTTTTCCGTTTGTTTTCAATAAAATTATATTTTCTTTGCCTTCGGGATAGAGCACAGATTGACCTATTTGGAAAGGATAATATTTTCTTAGAGCAACATTTGTGTTGGGAGTATATTTGACTTTTAAATTTATTTTTTCAAAAGATGATTCGATTTTACTTATAGTTTCTTTTGGTGGTTTTACTTTGTATCCTTTGTAATCTTTAATGCTGTCTTTCAAAATATAATCTTTTAGTAATTTTTCTTTTAGACATGTCATAATAATTTACACCACTTATCTTCTGTATGAATTGTTAGTATCATGTATTTTATTTTCTATTTTATAGGCTTCGTTTACTTTTTTACAACAAATTGCTCTTTAGGTAAAGCTCTTAATTATAATTAAAGAAAAATATATATAATAGAACACAATATATTGTATCTTATGATTATAATGGTCGGAAATGCAGGTTCAGCTGATTTATCTGTTCCTCTTGCGAGTTGCCCGCATTGTTATTACTTATGCTATTTATAAAACGAATATTTACATACAAAAGAATTACAGAAAATTCGTTTTAAAAAAATTGTTTACTGTTTTTTAATTTTTAAATGAATTATTGCTTTACCCTGGTCTGATCTTTCTTCATTATCATATTCTATTTTTATTATATTTCCTGGTTTTAGATTGTTTGCATTTATAATTTGTATTATGTCTCCTGAGATTTGATTATTTCCTGCACGAATTGCTGAAAACTTTCTTTTTTCATCATCTATCACAACAAGATTACTTCTGATTGGTGGAAAATATCGACCATATTCTTTACCAGTTAAATCTCTTAGATTTAGATAATGCAGTTTTACTTCAAAATCAGTTATTTCATGATCAAAAGAAACTAGATTTGGATTTACTTTTTTTTCTGTTTTTTCTTTTATTTTTTCTGTTTTTTCAACATTTGTTTTTATTTGTTTTTCAGCTTCGTCTTTAATTCTTGTTCCTTCGAATAAATGATCGTTAGAGCCAAAATCTGAGTAAGAAAAATCTTTATTTGAGACATTACTATACTTAGAACTACTTTTGGATTTTTTGTTTATCTGATAAACATCTTCTTTGTTTGTTTTTTGTCTTTTTTTAATACGGACTCTTTTAATTGTCCCCATTAAACCATATTTTTTGAGATGGCTCATTTACCTCGCCCTAATAATCAATTAGATAAAGTAAATGTTTTATCTGTTTAAAAAACCTGGTTTTGAATTGTTTGTTTAAGTTTGTTTATTCTGTCGCGCAGCTTTATTGCAGATTCGAAATCAAGATCATCTGCTGCTTGTCTCATCTGTAATTCCATTTCTATTATCATGTTTGGTATATCTTTTT
The DNA here is from genome assembly GCA_964517155.1 of uncultured Thermoplasmatales archaeon. Lineage (GTDB taxonomy): Archaea > Thermoplasmatota > E2 > DHVEG-1 > DHVEG-1 > PFL35. The sequence goes on along the minus strand of CAZFAZ010000031.1, from coordinate 12,133 downwards.
TAGGGATATGTTTTATATCTTTTACATCAACTATTTTTTCTTTGATAGGTTTTATTATCGTCTCAGGAGTAATGTTGTGTTTTTTGTTAAATTCTAACTGTATGTGTCTTCTTCTGTTTGTCTCATCTAGTGCATTTTTTATTGAATCAGTAATTTTATCGGCATAAAGTATTACTTTTGAATCTACATTTCTTGCCGCGCGACCAATGATTTGTATAAGACTTCGCTGGTCTCTTAAAAAACCTTCTTTATCTGCATCAAGAATACCAATTAAACCTACTTCAGGAATATCTATTCCTTCACGAAGTAGATTTATCCCGACGAGAACGTCAAATTTTCCAAGTCTGAGTTGCCTTATTATTTCTGAGCGCTCGAGCGTGTCTATTTCTGAGTGAAGATAACGAGTTTTTATGTTTTTTTCAGCAAGAAATTCTGAGAGTTCTTCTGCCAAGCGTTTTGTAAGTGTTGTTACAAGAACTCTATTTTTTTGTTTTATCGTATTGTTTATTTCTGTGATTAAATCATATATTTGGCCTTTAATCGGTCTTATCTCACAGTTAGGATCGACGAGTCCTGTAGGCCTTATAATCTGTTCTACAATTTGATTGGAGATACCAAGTTCATAATTTCCCGGTGTTGCAGAAACAAAAACAACATTTCTCATATATTCTTTGAACTCGTCAAAAGTAAGAGGCCTGTTATCAAAAGCACTTGGTAATCTGAAACCATAGTCAATTAATGTTTTTTTTCTGGAGTAATCGCCTTGATGCATACCATGAATCTGAGGTATAGTTCTGTGGCTTTCATCTATAAACATTAAAAAATCTTTTGGGAAATAATCAAGAAAACAAAATGGTTTTTCACCAGGGGCTCTTTCGTCCATATGTCTGGAGTAGTTTTCTATTCCTTTGCAAAAACCTGTTTCTTCTATCATTTCAATATCATAAAGCGTTCTTTGCTTTAATCTGTGTGATTCAAACATATCAAGAGTTGGCAGTACTTCTTCTAATTCTTGTTTTATAGATTCTACTGCTTTTTTTCTTTTCTCTTCTCCGATTACAAAATGTTTTGCAGGATAAATATAAAGATACTCAAATTCGTCTTTTACATCTCCTGTAATTTTATCGATTTCTCTTATTTTTTCTATTTTATCATCAAACATTTCAATTCTAATTATATTATCATAATAACCGGGAATTAAATCGATTATTTCACCTTTTACTCTGAAACGACCTGATTTAAGATCCATATCATTTCTTTCATACTGCATGTCAACAAAGTGTTCTAGTATTTCATTGCGAGTAGTGTTTTTATCCTTACGTATCTCATAGCCAAGGTTCCTGTATTCTGAGGGATCACCTACATTGTATATACAGGAGACCGATGCAACAACTATTGTGTCTGTTCTGTCAAGAACAGATGCTGTTGCTGATAGTCTCATCTGCTCGATTTTTGGATTTACATCTGCATCTTTTTCTATATATTGATCTTTTTCAGGAATATATGATTCTGGTTGATAGTAATCATAATATGAAACAAAGTATTCTACGCGGTTCTCAGGAAAAAAATCTTTGAATTCTGAGAAAAGCTGTGCTGCAAGTGTTTTATTGTGTGCAAGAACGAGTGTTGGTTTTTGCATTTGTTCGATTACAAACGCCATGCTTAACGTTTTTCCGCTACCTGTAACTCCTAGGAGGGTCTGATACTGCATACCTTTATTTAACCCTTCAACAAGTTTTTTTATTGCATCAGGTTGACTTCCCTTTGGTTTCATGTCAGTTACAAGTTTGAATTTATCTGCTATTTTACCATCTCCTTTCTCCTGAGAAGTCTGTTGTATTTTATTGCAAACCTGTGTGCCTCATTTCTTATTTCCTGTACAAATTGTAATGCTTTGTCTTTTTTTGCAAGCCTTAAAGGTTGCATATATCCCGGTATATATATTTCTTCGAACTTTTTTGCAATTGAAATTATCGGAATTTTAACATTTAGTTTTTCTAGTTCCATAAGTGCATAATTAAGCTGTCCGCGTCCTCCATCAATAATTATTAGGTTTGGCATTTCTGCATCTTCTTTTTTAAGACGGGTGTATCTTCTTCTGACAACCTCTGCGATTGCTGCAGTGTCATCTACATCATTTATGGTTCTTATTTTAAAACGACGATAATTGTTTTTATCAGGAATACCTTTTCTAAATTGTACCATTGAACCGACCATACTTGTTCCTGACAGGTGACTTATATCAAAACACTCAATTAATACAGGTTCTTCCTGAAGATGAAGTTTTGTCTTTAACATTTTTACTTTATCAAGATTTGCAAAAAACATGATTTCAATGTTTTTTAAAACAAGTTTTAAAAGCTGGTTTTTCTCACCTTTTAAAGGTATAGTAACTTTTACTTTGCTATTTTTTTTATCAGATAAGAATTGTGTAATTGAATCAGATATCTTCTCAGGTAAAATAAGTTCTTTTGGAACTGGGTTATCTGAATAGTATTGAATAATAAATTCTTCAAAAAAATCAGGAGTATAATCAAATACAAACTCATTTTTATTAGAAAGTGTTCCTTTGTATATGTTAAAAATCATTAGATACACAATACCATCTTTTATCTGATAATTTATAATGTCTTCATTGTATTTTTTTTCACGCTGCATTTTCTGATGCTCGCTTAAATGATTAATAGCAGTTAGTTCATCACGAATCATAAGTGCTTGTTCAAACAATTTTTTATCAGACATTTGTTTCATTTCTTCTTCAAGCTGTTTTTCAAGTTTTTCTGTTTTTCCTGATAAAACCATTTTTACTTTTTGTATTTTATTTTCATAATCTTTTTTAGAAATAAGGCCGGCACAGGGTGCATCGCATAGATTTATATGATTTCTAAGACAAGGTTTTTTCGGCATTTTTTTACATGTTCTAAGTTTAAATGTTTTTTTTAAAAAATGAAGGACATAATCTCTTTCATGTGCACTTACAAAAGGTCCATAAAATTTTCCTTTTCCCTTTTTTTGCCTATCAATTATAATGCGAGGGTATTTTTCATCGGTGAGAAGTAAATATGCATGACTTTTTGCATCTTTTAATCTGATATTGTAGCGTGGTTGATGTTTTTTTATAAGAGTATTTTCCAAAATAAGTGATTCGACTTCTGTGTCTGTTACAACAAAATCAACTGTTTTTGCATGTGTCAGCATCACTTGTGTTTTTGCATCCAGTTCTTTTTTATTTTGATAAGTTTTTAGTCTGTTTTTTAAATTTTTTGCTTTTCCAACATATATTATTTTATCTTTTTTATCTTTGAATAAATAGCAACCTGGGTTTTTTGGTATGTTTTCTATGTTAAACATTTTTCTTTTTTCCCTTTTGATAAAACAGGTTTTAAAATATTTCCTGTATATGAGCGTTTTATTTCTGATACTTTCTCAGGACTTCCCTCTGCTACGATTTCTCCTCCTTGGTCTCCACCTTCAGGGCCAAGATCTATTATATGATCAGCTGATTTTATTACTTCTAGGTTGTGTTCTATTACTATTATTGTGTTTCCTTTTGAAACTAAACTATTTAGTACATCTATTAGTTTTTTTACATCATGAAAATGCAAGCCTGTTGTTGGCTCATCAAGTAGATATAATGTTTTTCCTGTGCTTCTTTTTGCAAGTTCTCGTGTAAGTTTTATTCTTTGTGCTTCTCCTCCTGAAAGCGTGGTTGAGCTTTGACCTAGTTTTATGTAGTCAAGACCTACTTGTGAAAGTGTTTGTAGTTTTCTTTTGATACTTGGTATATTTTTGAAAAGCTCGAGTGCTTCTTCAACACTCATGTCTAGGACATCTGCTATGTTTTTTCCTTTATAGGTTACTTCTAGTGTTTCTTTGTTGTATCTTTTTCCTTTGCATTCTTCGCATTGTATGTATATATCTGGTAGAAAGTTCATTTCAATTTTTATAAGTCCGTCACCTTGGCATGCTTCGCATCGTCCGCCTTTTACATTAAATGAAAATCTACCTGGTTTGTATCCTCTTTTTTTTGCTTCTAATGTTTTTGAAAATATATTTCTTATTTCATCAAAGACTTTTGTGTATGTTGCAGGATTGCTTCGAGGGGTTTTTCCTATTGGGCTTTGATCGATTACTATTACTTTGTCTATTTTTTCATCAAGTTCTATTGCGTCGTGTTCTCCAGGATTTTCTTTTGAGTTGTGTAGTTTTTTCATCATTGCTTTGTATAATATTTCATATACAAGTGTTGATTTTCCGCTTCCTGAAAGACCCGTTATTATTGTTAGAAGTCCTATTGGTATTTTTACGTCTATGTTTTTTAGGTTATGCTGACGACAGCCATATATATTTATATATCTTTTTGAATATCTTCTTTTTTCTGGTGTTTCAATTTGCAGCTCTTTAGATAAATATTTGCCAGTAAGTGAAGTAGGATGTTTTTGGATTTCTTTAGGAGTGCCTTGTGCGATAATCTTGCCGCCGTGAAGACCTGCGCCAGGTCCCATATCAACTACGTAATCAGCATTTCTAATGGTTTCCTCATCATGCTCAACTACAATTAATGTATTTCCGATATCTCTTAGCCGGTGCAATGTATCAATTAACTTTTTGTTATCATGTTGATGAAGACCAATACTTGGCTCATCAAGAATATATAAAACACCCATGAGATTTGAGCCTATCTGTGTGGCAAGCCTGATTCTCTGTGCTTCTCCTCCTGAAAGAGTTCCAGAACTACGCGAAAGAGTAATATAATTCAGACCAACTTTGTCCAAGAAGTCAAGCCGTTCTTTTATCTCCTTTAAAATCTGCCAGGCAATTTCCTCTTGCTTTTTTGAAAGAATAAGTGTCTTGAAAAAAACAATGCACTGTTTAATTGACATATCAGTTATATCTACAATTGATTTATCTGCAATTTTTACTGATAAAACTTTTTGCTTGAGTCTTTTTCCATCACAAACAGGACATGGTGTAATTCTCATAAATCTCTCTAAATCACGTCGTCTGTGTTCAGACTCGGTTTGCTTGTAAAGTCTCTCTGACTGAGGAATGAGCCCTTCCCATACGCCTTTACCTGACCAATGTGCATCACCGTTTCTTGAAGTCATGTCAAATTTTATTTTTTCATTTGAGCCGTACATTAAAACATTGTATTGATCTTCTGAAATATCTTTTATTGGTGTAAAAATATCAAAACCAAAATGCTTGGCAACAGAGCCTAAATATTTTATCCTCCAACCATCCATAACGTTTCTGTAAAGATTTATTGCACCATCTACTATGCAAAGCTCTTTGTCTGCAATGATTAGATCAGGATCAAAATCCATGCGAATTCCAAGTCCATGACATGCTTCGCATGCGCCAAAAGGACTGTTAAATGAAAACATACGTGGTTGAAGCTCTTCAAAAGCCATTCCACAAACAGGACATGCCATTTTTGAGGAATACACTTTTTCATTTTCTTTTTCATCTAAAATTATGATGAGGCCATCAGATTTTTTAAGTGCGTTTTCACAGGCTTCCGCAAGACGTGTTTTATCACTTGTTTTAATTCTGTCAATTACTATTTCTATGTCATGTTTTTTATAGCGATCAAGTGTAATTGTTTCATCTGTTCTGTATGTTGCTTTGTCTACACGCACGCGGATGTAACCTTCTTTGTTTAAATCTTTGAATAATTGCTCATATGTTCCCTTTTTTTGTCGAATTATCGGAGAAAGTATTGTAACTATATCTGAAAAATCACTTTGAATTCTCTCGGATATTTTTTGTGGACTTTGTGACTCTATTTTTACATCGTGCTCCGGACAATAAGGCTGTCCAATTCTTGCAAAAAGCAAGCGCAGATAATCATAAATTTCAGTAATTGTTCCAACGGTACTGCGAGGGTTTTTACTAGTTGTTTTCTGCTCTATTGATATTGCTGGTGAAAGCCCTTCAATACTGTCGACATCAGGCTTGTTCATAAGGCCTAAAAATTGTCTTGCATATGCTGAGAGTGACTCAACGTATCTTCTTTGACCTTCTGCATAAATTGTATCAAATGCAAGAGTGGATTTGCCACTGCCCGATAGGCCCGTGATTACTATTAGTTTATCTCTAGGGAGCTCTAAACTTATATTTTTTAGATTGTGTTCTCTTGCTCCTTTTATTTTTATGTTTTTCAATTTTTTGCCTCCGATAAAGTTAAAACCGACATAAATTAACTATTGTTAATTGTTTCTGTTGTTTGAATTTTATTTAATAATTAGAAAAACAGTATCAAACTCTTTTATTTAAAAACTAATGAGAAGGCTATTGAAAGTATTATATTTTATTATTTTTTGATAAAAATGTTTCAAAAATTCAAAAAAAATAGAAAAGAAGAAAGTAAAATTATTTTACTTTTCTTTCTTTGAGCGTGTTTCTATAGGTACAATACCTGCCATTTTTTCTGCAATGACATTGGTAATCTCTGTGTTTGGATCGATTACATACTTAGTATTTTCTTTTAAAGAGTTTTCAATTGTTTCAAGTTTTTTATAAACTTGAGCTTCATCTTTGAAATATTCACGAAGTGCAGTATTTATTCTCTGGATTTTTTCTGCTTCTGCTTTTGCAACTTGGACTATTGCTAGAGCGTGCCCTTCTGCTTCAAGAATAGCTCCTTGTTTTTTACCTTCTGCTTTTTTAATTTCCGATCTTCTTTCACCATCTGCTTGTGTCTCAGTTGCAGTTGCAAAATCAACTGCTGCTTTCTTGTCTCTTTCTGCTATAACTACTTTATTCATTGCTTCTTGTACATCTGGTGGTGGCTCAATTCTCTGAAGTTCAACACGGATAACGTCAATTCCCCATGCATCGGTTTGTTTGTCGAGTTCTTGCTCAAGAATTGAATTAAGTGTATCACGTTTGCTGTTTGCTTCAGTAAGTGTCATCTTACCAATAATATCCCTTAATGTTGTTCGTGCAAGACTAGTTATCTGCATATGATAATTCTGTGCAGCATACTTTGCTTTATAAGGGTCTACTACTCTGAAATAAACAACAGCGTCAACAGTTGCATTCAAATCATCTTTTGTAATTATTTTTTGAGGTTCAACATCTACCATATTTTCAGTGATATCTACTTTTCTCATTGTTTCAATTATAGGTATTATCAAATGAAGTCCAGGATTTGCTGTTTTTCTATATTTTCCAAAACGTTCTATCAAACCTTTTTGACGTTGATTTACAGTTCTAATGCCTATTAAAACAAAAATCACTACGAATATTACTAGCATTATTAATCCTGAAAAACAAAAAGAGCCTATATCAAACATTTTTTTCCTCCTCACTTTTATTTTATAAAAAACTTATAACATGTTTTTATTTAAAAAACTATTTAAAAAATGAAAAAAGTTTTTTTTAGTTTTCTTCAGTAGCAACTGCTTTTTTCCTTTTTTGGGAAAATTCTGCAACTTATTTTAAGTGTGACTTTTAGTATCCATTCAACAAGTATTATCAGTATTAAAAACTGCATAATTGTGTTTACATATTGAGGTAGTGCACTAAGCCTTGTTATTACTGTATCCATTGAAAAATAACTTGAATCTACTAAAAACACACCAAGTACTGCAAAAGGGAGCATCTTTGCAACATCTTTTGAAAGATCTTCTGTATAATATGCTGTTATTCTGATAGTTACTATTATTGCAAAAGATAATGAAAGAATGCTTTCAATCTCTCCTCCAAAAAAACATCCTTGTTTTGTAAGTGAGATAAGAATTAATGAAAAACCTAGGAAGAAAATAATTGCTACAAGGGGAAATAAAAAGAAATATTTACAAAAACCGACAAATTTTGTATGTTTTCTTTTGCTAGGTTTAAAACAATCTCTTCTTGCAATGTATCTGTAAAAGTGATAGATTGCAATCGAGTATAATGCAATCATGATTATCAGGTAAAATAATGCTTGAAATGCTTCTAGATTACCTTTCAAAAGTTGTTCAAGTGAAAAAATTTTACTCCATTTAGAAACATATGCAACATTTTCCAATGCCATATTTATTTTTCCTCCTCACAAACAAACAAAGATAGTATTTTTTTTGTTTATAAATTCATGTTTTAGTGATTGTCATAATGCTGCTTTTTTTAGATATTATGTTGATATATCTGATTTCATTTGCATCATACATTATACTTGCTATGAGGAAGGTAAATAATTTAATAGATATTGTTATTTTATTTTGTTTGAAGTAATATCTTAGGATATATCTCAAAGAAATTCTAAAAATATATATTTAAATAATTCTTTTTAGACTTATAAAAAAATATACTGCAAATAATGATAAAATATATTACCTACAAAAATATAACAAATACAAGGATGGGGAAAAAATATGCCTAATATGGTAGACATATATGGAAAAAATGCAGGAAAGGTTTGGAAGACGCTAGAAAATTGTGGACCATGCAATGCTACGACAATAATAAAGAATACTGGTCTTACAAAAGAAGATTTTTATGTTGCAGTTGGTTGGCTTGCAAGAGAAAATAAAGTATTCTTTAATGAAGATACATATGAATTAAAATCAGCTAACTATGAAAATTACATCGGTGAAACTGCAGGAAAGGTATGGCATGTATTAAACACATGCAATGAGATAGATGCAACATACATACCAAAACTTGCAGGCGTGGCAGAAAAAGATGCGTTTTATGCTATCGGCTGGCTTGCAAAAGAAGGAAAGATTGCAGCAACAAAAATTAAACCTAGAAAAGTTCAAACCCGATATCGTCTAAAATAAAAAATTAGACAAAAATCTAGATATTCGACGATAATACATTATTCTATTTTCTAAATTTTTTATAATTTATTCTATAAAATGAGCATTTTGTTAATAATTGATACCCATAAAAATCGTCAATAGACTATAAAGCTTAAGGCAAAATTTTTATATACATATCGCATGCAGAAATATGGAGCGGATAAGCAATTCGTTTTCTTGAAGTTTCCTCACCGGGCTTCTCTCTCGAAAAATAATTGCTTACCCATCTCCTCAAACTTTTAAAAAACTTTTACTGTTAAAATCTATTTTTTCTTTAATTGATTTAAACCAAGAATACAAGCCTTCAACAGTTTTAGTCATAGCTTTTTTTGCAAAAAGTTCTCTATAATACAAATTACATTTAACACGACCTTCAAGATTTCTTTCAATTGTATGACAAATAAAACCGCCTTTTCTATCCCAATCCGTAAAAAGTATTATCTCTTTGTAATCTTCTGCTATTTTATCACAAAAATCAATAATTGAAAGACCTGAGTTAACAGTAATAATTTTACCTTTAACACCTAATTTTCTAAGAGAGCAAACGTCTTTATCGCCCTCAACAATAATAGGTATCTTTTTATTTTCCTCTACAAGCTCAAACAGTGCCTTCTCAAGCTCTTCAAAGCTTTTTTTATAATCCATTAAGTGAGCCTCTTAACCTATCTGATACAAAATCAACTGTAACTCCTTTGACAAAAACTGTTTTTTTTGGATTTTTAGCACCAGTTAAAACAAATACTTCAGTTACTGGTTTTTCAAAAAAATTAGCAATAGTTTTTATCACTTCTTTGTTTGCTTTATTGTCTTTTGCAGGAGCAGTAACACTTATATCTATACATTTACGCCAAGTATTAACCCCTGCTGGAAAAACAATTTTGCGCGAACCTGCGGTAACAAAAAGGTTTAGAACGGCACCATCTTGATGTTTTTTTATTATTTTATCTATTTCGCCCATCCTAACTAGAAACATATTATCCGTTGTTTATTTAAATAAATTTTTATAAAGTTTGGATAAAAAGAAAAAAAATGTTTTTTTAAAGATTTTTATGCTTTAACAAGAGTAAATTCTTCTAATGCATTGTTAAAAGTTTCACTTGGTCTCATCGCTTTTATAGCCATTTCATCGTTTGGTTTATAATAACCACCAATATCTACTGGCTTTCCTTGCGCTAAAAGTAACTCTTCGTTAATTTTATCTTCTTTTTCAGCAAGTTCTTCTGCTAATTTTGTAAAACGTATTTTAAATTCTTCATCTTTTGTTTGATTGGCAAGTTCTTCTGCCCAATACATTGTAAGATAAAAATGGCTATTTCTGTTGTCTGGTTCATTTACTTTTCTAGAAGGTGATTTATTGTTTTGCAAAAACTTTTCGATTGATTGATCAAGTGTTTCAGCAAGAATTTTTGCTTTTTTGTTTTTTGTTCTAGCACTTAAATGATCAAGTGCAGGTGCAAGTGCAAGAAACTCTCCAAGTGAATCCCAGCGTAGGTGACCTTCTTGTAAAAACTGCTGAACATGTTTTGGAGCCGATCCTCCAGCTCCTGTTTCAAATAAACCGCCACCGTTCATAAGTGGTACAATCGATAGCATTTTTGCACTAGTTCCAACCTCAAGTATCGGGAATAAATCAGTTAAATAATCACGAAGGACATTTCCTGTTACTGCAATTGTATCTTTTCCTTCTTTCATACGTTTACATGAAAAAAGTGTAGCGTCCACAGGGGGCATGATATGAATTTCAAGTCCTTTTGTATCATGATCTTTTAGATAAAGATTTACTTTTTCTATAAGCTGTTTATCATGAGCTCTGTTTTCATCAAGCCAAAATACTATTGGAAAACCTGTTGCCTTTGCTCTGTTTACAGCAAGTTTCACCCAATCTTGAATCGGTGCATCTTTTACTTGGCACATACGCCAAATGTCATCTTCTTCAACGTTATGCTCAAGAAGTGTTTTACCTGATGCAGAAACCACACGTACTTTACCGTCACCTTGAATTTCAAATGTTTTATCATGAGAACCGTATTCTTCTGCTTTTTGAGCCATAAGACCAACATTTTGAACAGTTCCCATTGTTCTTGGGTTAAATGCTCCATTTTTTTTACAAAAATCAACTATTGTTTTGTAAACCCCTGCATAACTGCTGTCAGGAATTACAAACTTTGTATCATACGCTTTTCCATCAGCACCCCACATTTGACCTGAATTTCTAATCGCCGCAGGCATTGATGCATCAATTATTACATCGCTTGGAACATGAAGGTTTGTAATTCCCTTGTCTGAGTTTACCATTGCAAGTTTTGGTCTTTTTTTATAGCAAGCTTTTATATCTGATTCGATTTCTTTTCTTTTATCTTCAGGTAAAATGCTTATTTTTGCATACAAGTCACCAAGACCATTGTTAGGATTTATGCCAATTTCTTTAAAGATTGCTGCATGTTTTTTGAAAACATCTTTAAAAAATACTGATACAACATGACCAAAAATAATAGGATCAGATACCTTCATCATTGTAGCTTTTAAGTGAACTGAAAAAAGAACATTTTTTTCTTTTGCATCATCTATTTGTTCTTCTAAAAATTTTCTTAAAGCCTTTTTACTCATAACAGTTGCATCGATTATTTCATCGTCAATAAGTGTTAGTTTTTCTTTTAGTATCTTAATGATTCCATCTTTTCCAGTAAACTCAATTTTTGTGTTTCCTGAAGTATCTTTAGTAATAGTTGTAGATTTTTCATTTGACCTCAGATCATCACTTTTCATATGAGCAACATGTGATTTTGATTCTTTAGACCATTTTCCCATTGTATGTGGATTTTGTTTTGCATAGTTTTTTACAGGTGTCGGCACTCTTCTGTCTGAGTTTCCCATACGCAGAACAGGGTTTACAGCACTACCTTTGATTTTGTCAAATCTTGCTTTGATTTCTTTTTCTTTATCGTTTTTTGGCTCTTCAGGATAATCTGGTATTTTATAGCTGTGATCTTGCAGTTCTTTAATTGCTGCTTTTAGCTGTGGAATTGAAGCACTGATACATGGTAGTTTGATTATGTTTGCTTCAGGTTTTTTTACAAGCTCACCTAATTCTGCTAAATCATTTGTTTGCCTCTGATCTTTGGTTAGTTCTTCAGGAAAATTTGCAATAATTCTACCGGCAAGAGAGATATCTTTTGTTTCAACTTTTACACCTGCAGATTCAGTAAAGGCTTTTATTATGGGGAGAAAAGAATAAGTTGCAAGGCGTGGCGCCTCGTCAACTATTGTATAGATTATTTTTTCCTCACTCATATTTATTTCACCTTTTCAGGTTTCTCAGGCATCATATATGCAATGTCATCCCA
>CAZFAZ010000030.1:0-4403 GCA_964517155.1 uncultured Thermoplasmatales archaeon | reverse complement strand
ATGATTGGGAGAATAATACAGTTATCTGGCACAGACCTCCTTCTATTATGCCTAACGAAAATCTTACTTTTTATTATAATGCAACAGCTGTAGATTGTGGTCTGGGGATAAATAATCTTACTGCGCATCCTGAGGGTTTTGATCCTGTTGATTATCCTGGAGGAGAATCTGTTTCTAATGCCAATGGTTCCTATGATGTTTCTGCTAGTGCCACTGTAAATGTTATATGTGGAGAACCAAATATTAGTGTTGTAAAATCTGTTAAATGTAATTGTTGCGGTGAATACAATACTACAGGTATTATTATTGGCAGCGATGACTGGGTTACATTTAAAATAGAAGTTACAAACACAGGTGAATTTCCTTTAGATATTAAAGTATCTGATAGTTTACCTATTGGTTTTACATACAATAATAACGCCAAAGTAAATGGTATATCGCATGAACCTGATGATATAATTACTCCTTTAAACGGTCATATTATTTATGTCTGGAATTTAAGCGATGTACAACCAGGGGAAACTGTTATAATTACTTTCGAAGCAACAGTAAATGTTTGTGGTCAAATAATAAATTTGGTTGATGTTGTTGGAACATATGGGCAGTATCCTCAAGTTTCAGATGAGGATGAAGCATATGTATTTGTTTCATGCCCATGTATAGAGATTGTAAAAGAAGCAAATCCAACTATTATTCATTCTGAAGATTTAGTTACATATACTTATACTGTTACAAATGCAGGTAATGTACCTCTTAGAAATGTTGTTGTAGTTGATGATAAGCTTGGTGTTGTTTCTTATGTTTCTGGTGATACTAATATGGATGGTTGGCTTAATCTTGATGAAACTTGGATTTTTACTGCAAGTACTCAGTTGTATGAAAGTACGACAAATAATGCTACTGTTACCGCAGAAGATGAACTGGGACTGCAAGTTTCTAATTATGATGATGCATATGTAGAAGTTCATGAGTGCGGTTGTACACCAAGTATTTCTATTGATAAAAAAGTATTTGATGGTGAAGTATGGGTTGATGATGATTTAGTAGTAGAAAAGTTTACTGCAAATGTTGAATTTAAAATAATAATTAACAACACAGGAACATGTGATTTAACAAATATTGTTGTAATTGATACAATGAATTGTGGTCTTGATTCTGCAACTGATTTTTCAGTTACGCCTAATACTATAAATGATGAACAAATTACTTGGTTAATACAAGATGATCTTTTACCATCTCAGACAATTAGTATTACATTTAATGCAACAGCGCATATGAATACTTCAAATGAAGTCAATGTAACTGCTAATTCAACATATGATCAAACACCTGTTAGTGCAAATGATGAGGTAACAATTACAAAAGGTGAAACAATTCCAGATGACCCTGTTTTGGCATACACTCCTGAATCTTATGATTTTGGTGAAAAACTTAAAAATAAAACAGTATCAACTACAATTGATATATGGAACAGTGGAACAGGCATTTTAAGCTATGAACTAACAAAGGATTGTTCATGGCTAGAATTATCTGAAACAAGTGGCACATCAGAAGGAGAACATAATATAGTTACTGTTACTGCAAATACCACGGGTCTGCAAGTTGGTGAATATTCCTGTAATATAAGTATTACGTCAAATGCAGGAAATGCAAAAATAACAGTTACAATTACTGTTGTTGAAGAGCAACCTGTACCTCCAACTGTTACTATTTCCAAACCAATTGCGGGTAAAATGTATTTCAGAGATAAAGAACTATTTAAACTTGCAAACACGCTTCTTATAGGCCCAATAACAATAATTGCAGAGGCAGAATCTGTTGATGCAACAATTACAAAAATGGAAGTATACATTGATGACGCAATGAAATTTAATGATACTAATTCATCAATAAGCTTTTATTTTAATGAAGTAATATTTGGACGTCATACAATAAAAGTAAAAGCATACGACAGTAACGGGCTTTCTGCTCAAGAAGAAATATCAATACTAATCTTTAATTTCGGACGAGCTTAAATAAAAAATGAATCTTTTTTTTATCTTTTTTTACAATTTTTACAAATGCCTTCTTTTGCACTCCAGAAGTTTACATTTTTTATTCCAAACCTTATTTTACATTTATTACAAATCAAACCTATCACACTATGATATATATTTTGTAAAAACTGTTTAAAAGGCTTTATTGTACAAATATTACCCGAAATAAAGATTTTTTAAGTTTTTTTAAGAATTCTTTCAATTCTTTGTTTTAAATCTTTAACATCAAAAGGCTTTACAATATAATCAACTGCTGCAAGATTTCCCATTCCAATACTCATAGTATCACCTTTTGCAGTAAGAAACACAATTGGTATTTCTTTCCAGTCAGGGTTTTCTTTTATTTTTGCTGCTACATCCCATCCACTAATCTCAGGCATCATAATATCTAATAACACTAAATCAGGGTTATCTCCCATCTGGCATAGTTTTTCTATGCATTCCTGGCCGTTTTTTGCTTTAACTACATTATAACCATATATTTCTAAAGTCTGAGCAACAGTTAAAAGTATATCTGGCTCGTCATCTACTACAAGTATTGTTTTACCCATGATTTTTTATCACTTTTCCTGAAGTATCTTATCTATTCTATTAAGTAGTGTTTCTTTATCAAAAGGTTTCATAATATAATCTGCAAGTCCTTCATCAAGAAGTACTTGTTTTCTTTTATCTGATATTTCAAGAACACTCATAAAGGCTACTTTTATCTCTGGAGATTTTTTATTGATTCTGTTAAATACATCCCAACCGCTCATACCTGGCATCATTATATCTAGTAACACGAGATCGACTTTTTCTTTTTCAAGACGCCTTAAACATTCTTCACCACTGTATGCTGTTACAACCTGGTAACCACCGAGTTCTAAGACAGTACGTGTTAAATCAACAATATCGGGTTCGTTATCAACAACCATTATTTTTTTCATTTCTCTTCTCACCATTTTTTATCCTAAACTGTTATATGTAATATTAATAATAGTATATCAATAATATGTTTTTAAATTAACTCATAAAATCATGGTATTTTTTATGTTTTTATTTCATAAACTCTGTATTTTTTGTATAACTTTGCACCTGTTTTTTCAATTGTTTTCTGAGATGCAATGTTTTTTTCATCTATCCAACCGCATTCTGCACCTGAGTAATTGCGTTTTTTCATTTCAAGCATTGTCCAGTAATTCATTGCAGAGCCTATGCTTTTGCCCTGCCATTCTTTTTTTATTCCAACAAAATTAAAGCGTCCTCTATTAATTTTTTTTGTATAATAAAAAAATTTTAAATATCCAAGTATTCCAAGTTTTCCATTAAGTTTTTTTATTGGTTGGTTAAAATCAGGTGTTGTCCATTTGAAAGCTATTGGTTTTCCATTGGAGGATTCTGCTATTAAGAAGAGGCCCGGATCTGCAACCCATCTTATCTGTTTAACACCAAATCTTGTTTTTACTTCTTCTTTAGGTGCATCTACATAACCCCAGTGAAATGAAAATGTTTTCATCATCATTGGAATCCACCATTTTATTTCACTTCCTGCTTTTAATCTGTTAAATCCACGTATCTTTATGCCCATTTTTTCAACTTTTTCAGCTGCTTCTTTAAGATAAGCCGGTATCTCTGGTGATAAATCAAGATAATAAACTAATTGATCTCTACATTTTTTCATACCGTATTTTTCAACAAAGTCTACATAATATTTTGGATTATATGATGCAAAAATAAAGGGTGTTTCGTTGTATCCATTCAAGAGAAGTCCGCATCTGACATCTATTCTTGCATCTATTGGTCCTCTCATTTTTTTCATTTTATTTTGTTTAAGCCATTTTTTTGCCACGTTAAATAATACTTCTGCAATTTTGTAGTCATCTGTTACTTCAAAAAAGCCGAAATATCCAATGTCTTCTTTTTCTTTTTTTATACAAAGCTCGTCGATTATTGCAGATATTCTTCCGACTATTTTTTCGTTTTTGTATGCAAGAAATAAACATGATTTTGCATGTCTCCAGAAATAATTTTTTGTTTTGAACAAGTCTTTTGTTTCTCCCCATATTGGCGGTACCCAGTTTTTGTCGTCTTTGTATATTTCCCAAGCAAAGTTAAAAAAATCTTTGAATTCTTTTGTTGTTGTAACTTTTTTTATCTTGATTTCTGAGTTGATTTTTATTGTTTCAGGTTTTTCTGATTCAAAAATGTATTTTGTTTCAGTCATATTTTTCCCCCAAATTTGAAAAATGATGTATCTGGAAAATACATTTGCTGTAAAAACCCTGCGGTTATAAAATCGTCAAAAAACGACAATATTATAATTATGCTCCAGTAAATATTAAAAATACCGTTTGTTTAACAAGAAATGTTAAATGAATGAAAAGCAAA
>CAZFAZ010000029.1:0-4983 GCA_964517155.1 uncultured Thermoplasmatales archaeon | reverse complement strand
TGAACGATTCACCTCAAGGGAGAGATCCATCCCGTTTTCTTGATTGGTAAAAAAACGTTATGGGTTTTCTCCCTAAAAATCTAATTTACGGGCAACACTCGGAAAAACTATGCTATTTTTTTTATTCTATAAATGGAAAGATAATTAAGTAATTTTATATTTACTAAAAAACGAAATGGTAAGATTTACTAATTCGTATGTAATAGGCGAAATATTAAAATCACTTTATCATGTAGCTGGTAGAAGAACTACTTTTGGTTTTGCAGCAAAAGTAATTGGCTCAATTGTTAAAACACTTGAACCAAGATACAGTTTTTTAAAACATGTTACAATAAATGATAAAGGTGAAGTACTTGAGGATGAGGCTATTCAAATTTCTTCTGAAATAGATTCTGTACCTCGTGAAGACATCGGTCGTGCAATTGAAGCGATTATCCGCGTTGTTTATATGGATATAATTGGAAAAGCAGGTCTTTTTTTTGTAGCAGAGTTGAAAAGACGTGCTGGTGAAGATTTGATGATTGAATTACATAACTTTGGCGTTGATCTTGCATCACTTCAAGTTGAGCAGCATTATCTTTATCGTAGTCGTGAACGTAAAAAGAAATCTGCTAGTAGAAAGCCATATGGTGATGTAAGTTTACTTGGTTATACTTGGAAAAATGTTGCTAGCTGGGAATATGATGATATTCATCAAACATGTGTACTTTATGATAAAGAAGGAAATCCTCTTGATAATCTTAATTTAGAAACAATTATTGAAAACTATGTGAAGAATCTTTCAGATACACTTGAAGAAGTTCCTGATGAACTGGAAAAAGAGTTTAAGATAAGTGATAAAGAACTCAGGCTACTTGGCATGCTAAGTTCTAGAGATATGGATGCTGATAGTGCTATGGCTCTTTTGCATGTTACAAAAATTGAGTTTGATAGTATGGTTAAAAGACTTCTTGAAAATGAACTTTTACAATATACTTCTTTTAATGTCATTGAGCTTACAGAAGTTGGTATGGGTTATATACATAAAAGACAGGAGCCTTTTACAGAAGAGAGAAGTGTTGAATAATATTTTATTCTATTTCTTCTTTTGTTTTTTTATCCATCCATGCATATTTACAGCGTGTGCAATACCAGCCGATAGAAACCCATTTTTGTTTACCGTGTTTTGGGTTTATATGCCTATATAATCTTACAAGGCCTAAACTGCATTTTGGGCATTTCTGGCCATATTTTTCATCATAAGGTTCATTTCCAATTTTATACATAAGGGTCTCTGCAGCAACATTATATGTATATCCGCATTCTGTGCAAGTCCAAGCTGTTGGAACCCATACTCTTTTTCCATCAAAGCTTTTATTTTGATATAGTTTTACTGCCTTGGATTTGCATTCAGGGCATTTTTTCCTAATTTATATCACCACCAAATATTTTATTTTTTTAAATTTACCACCATCTTGTGTAGATATGGTATCTGAACATAAAATGTGCTACCTTTTCCAATTTGACTTTCTGCCCATATTTTACCTTTATGTTTTTGAAGTATTTCACGGCATATAAAAAGACCTAAACCTGTTCCTTCGTTTTTACGGTCGTCTCCTGTGTATGCTTGATAAAATTTATTAAATATCTTTTTCAAATCATCTTTTGATACGCCTATGCCAGAATCTTCTATAGATATCAAAATATAATCTTTTTTCTGTTTTGCAACTATACTTATTGAACCATTATCTGTGAACTTTAAAGCGTTGACTAACAAATTTTTAAGTACCTGTGAAAGCCTGTATTTATCTCCCATAATGTTTGGTAAGTCTCTTTGGATATCTACATTAAACTTTAGACCTTTTCCTTCAACTGCAGGCTTCATATCTTCTGCTATCTCGTCTAATATTGCTACTATCGGTAGTTTCTCCATATCAAAACGCATAGTATCTGTGTCAAGTCTTGAAACATCAAGTATATCATTTACAAGCCTTAGTAGTCTTTCAGAGTTTCTCAGACTTATTTTAGCCCAGTTTTTAATTTTATCATTTGAATCTTTATCTGATATTATTAAATCAAGATATCCTTTTATAGGTGTAACAGGTGATTTAAGTTCATGTGCGGCGATATTCATGAATTCTGTTTTTAACCGCTCTGATTTTTTAAGTTCGTCTTCTACTTTTCTGCGTTCAGTTATGTCACGGATTGTAAGAACCATGCCTGCAAAATCATCATCTCTCTTAAAAGGTGCAATATTTACTTCTATTGGTACTATTTCGCCGCTTGGATGCAATAACTCTAATTCTACATTTTCGATTTTTTCATCTTTTTTACGTGCATCTATAAATATTTGCTGGAAGAAATAAACAGAATCCTCAGATAGATAATCTCTTAGTAGTGTTGCAAGAATCTGACTTTTACGCCTGTTTAACATTTTTTCAAAAGAAGGATTTATATAGGTTAATCTTCCAAGTGGATCGATTGTTATAACTCCATCAGCTGATGTTTCTGCAAGAACTCTATATTTTTCTTCTAGTTTAACAAGTTCTTTCCATGCATGATGACGTTGTGTTATGTCTTTTCCACGCAACAATATACCTTTTATATGTTCATCATTACTAATGCAGTCTGCTGAAAACAAAAATTCATATTTTAGCCCTTTATCTGTTATTAGTTCAACTTCATAATCTTTAACATCGACACCTTTGACAGCTAGTTCAATTGCGTTTTTCTGTTTATCAAAATCATCTTCACTAAAAAATTTTTTAATAGTTGAGATTTTTTTACCGACTATATCCTGTTTTTTAAGATTAAACATTTCCAATGTAGTTTCATTTATATCAAGAATGATTCCTTTCTCAAGATATAATAATATATCACTTGTTGCATCAAATATATCTCTAAATTTCTGCTCAGATTCATTTAATTCTTTTTCAATTTTTTTATTTTTATAGCGCTCTCTTAAATCTCTTAGAATGACAAGAGTTCCAACGATTTCTTTGTTTTCATAAATTGGACTAGCGTTTATTTCAGCAGGTATTATTTCACCATTTGTAGTTAGAACTTCAACTTCATAGGGTGGAACATTTTCACCTTTCATTCTCTTTAAAAAGTTATAATAAGATGTTTTTTTGCTGGATTGCGTTAAAATATCTGTTTTTGTAAACTCTTTGTCAAGTAGCTCTTTTCTACTATACCCTAAAATTTTTGTTACTTGTTCATTTATATTTGTAAATCTGCCTTTTTTATCGATAATTACGATAGGGTCTATTGCTGTTTCAAATAAATTTTTGTATCTTTCTTCTGATTTTTTAATATCAGTTATATCACGATTTATACCAATAGTGCCAATAATCTTATTATTTTTATTATATCTTGGTATTTTTGTGATAGATGCCCAGTGCTCAACGCCTTCTTTATCAATTATTTTTTCTATCTTATTTATAATAGGTTTACCTGTTTTCATTACTTTTTCTTCGTCTTCTCTAGATTCTTCTGCATAATCTTTTGGGAAGAAATCTAACTCTGTTTTACCTATTAATTCTTCAGGTTTTTTATTTACTCTTTGTGCTTTTGCTTTATTTACCTTTACAAACTTTCCTTGTTCATCCTTAAAATAAATACAGTCAGGTATGTGATTCATAAGCGACTGTAAAAGATCGTTGTTATACGCAAGTTCGCATTCTATTTTTTTCTGGTTTGATATATCTCTTATTATACCTATTGAGCCTATTATTTTTCCTTGATGGTTTTTTAAGATGCTAAGTGAGATATCAATATCTAAAAGTTTATGTGCTTTAGTCCAGATTTTTGTTTCAAGACTATGTTTTATGCCTTTTTGTCTAACATTTTCAGATCGTATTTTATCCCATTCTTCTGAAGGATATAAACTTTCTACTGGTCTAAATTGAAGATCTACTGGATTATATCCTAGCAGGGTTTCAGCATATTTATTCCAAGAAATTATTCTTTCTTTTTCATCTGTAAGCATTATTGCTACAGCGCTGTTGTCAAAAATGGTTTTGTATTTTTCTTCTGTTTCTAAAAATTTTTCTTCATATTTTTTCAGTTCAGATATGTCTTTTATTATTCCTATTGAGCCTACATTTTTACCATTCAGTCCTTTTAAAACACAAAGTGATATTTCTACATCAAGTGGTTCTTTACCACTTCTTAGAATTTTTGTCTGCATTTTGTGTTTCATACCTTTCTGACGAATGTTTTTTTCACGAATTTTTGTCCATTCTTCTGGCGGGTAAAGTGTTTTAACATTTCTTAAGAATAAATCTTTTTCATCAAGTCCAAATAATTCTTCTGCATATTTATTCCAAGAAATTATTCTTTCTTTTTCATCTGCAAGAGTAATTGCTACTGTATAGTTTTCAAAAATTGTTTTGTATTTTTCTTCTAAATCTGCAAGATCTACTTCGTCTTTTAAATCTTTATAACCACCGGCGAAATAGTTTATATCTTCTTCTTCATCCTCGCCTTCTTCTTTTTCAGCATAATTTAAATTACTCTGTGATTCAGATTTAAGAAGTCCGAGTTTCTCGGCTTGTCTTAGTTCTTTTACAATCGCAGGGTCTTCTTTCATTTTATAAAAACCTCAAAAAAACAATAAAAATATGTTAAAATTAGCAAATGGTATCTATTAGGTTTATTTTTATAATGTAACCTGATAAACTTTCTGCATCCCATCTCGCATCCCTAAATCATAACCAACTACGACTTATTTAATAATAGAATATGGTATTTAGTATAAAATAATTGTTAATTGTAAAAAAGCGGCTTTTGATAGAATTTTTTATGTTTTATTTTAACAACTAGTTTTTTTATTTTTTCCGCTAAAAATAAAAGAAAATTGTATTTTTTAGTGTTTTGTAGGATTTTCTAGATATGGGACTTTATGTTGCTATAAATAATTCTTATATTTAGGGGTAAAAAAAAGAATGACTGAATGTGAATGTCCAAACATTTACAGAAAAATGGATTTTCCCATAGAAT
>CAZFAZ010000028.1:0-22030 GCA_964517155.1 uncultured Thermoplasmatales archaeon | reverse complement strand
CCCATAAGCTCCTGTGTCATCTGCAGTCAAAACAAAATGAGTATAACCCTGTTTAAGTCCTTTTTTAAACTCAGAAAGACATTCTTCAAGAGGTTTACTCACATGATCTCCTATAGCCAAAGGGATGGTACAATATGTACAATTACATGAACAACCCCAAGAAATTCTGATTTGGAATATTTCATCTTTTATGAATATTCTGTAAATAACTGAGTTTTCGTCGAGAAGTTTTTTAAGTACATAGTTCATAAAACTAATTGACAATTTTTCTAAACTCTTTGAAGATTGAAGTATCCATTTTAAAGAACCAACCATGCTATTTTGATTTTTATTTACATAAGAGAGATTTGCATCTTTTAAATCTTTAAAACTTATTTTGTTTTCTGGAAATAATTCATCTAGTCTATCAATATTTTTTGTGGATAAAACTCGCCCATTAAAAATTTTAGATAACTCCTTTTTTTCCATCTCTGGAAGACACCCTGCAACAATAAGCTCCGCATCATATCTCTGAAAATATTTGACTTTTTTGATAGCAGCTTTAACATCGTCACAAAAAACAGCACAGCTCACGTAAATAATTATATCTGCATTTTTGGGTTTATATACAATTTTAAAATTGTTTATTTTAAAATATTCAAAAATTCTTTTTGCATCTAGAACTCTTCGTTCACATCCCTCCACATAAATAAATACATTCTCCATATTATATCTTCCAAGCATTATTAGTAATTTAATTGTTTTTATTGTTTTTGAATACAAAAATTACTCTTCCTCTGTCAGAAAAAGTCTGAATTAATTTAAAATCTAGTTTTGAGATAATACGTTCCCATTTTTCTTTTGATTTAAGTTTATATACGAAAAAAGGTGTTAAAATTAAAAAACCCCTAAAACTTCTTACAAGTTCTAAAACCATAAGTTTTCCATCCGGTTTCAATACCCTTTTTAGCTCTTTTAATGCTTTCTCAACCAATTTTTGATTTGTGAAATAATCTAGAACGCTGTTGCAAATAACAACATCAAACTTATTTGATTCAAAAGGGATTTCTAAAATATCTGCTCTCAAAAAATCGGTTTTTTCATCAACTTTCTCAATCTTTGAGTTAATTCTAGCTTTTACAATTACATCTTTAGATGCTATTATACCACTACAGCTGTCAATTCCGATCACTCTACCGTTTGTAAGGTTTTTTGCAATTAAATTACTAATTCTACCTCTTCCACAACCAGCATCTAAAACATTCTCATTTCCTTTAATATCTAAAGATAATACCATCTTTTTTAATATTTCATCATTTTTTTTATTTGGAGTTATAAGCGAAAACATCCCCAATACATTTGAAAATATAATATAAAAACCTAAAGTAAAGCCAATGATTGAAATCATCTCAAAAAAATAATTTTTTAAAAAATAGCCGAAAATAAAAACCATTATCGATAAAAATTCGATTAGTAAAAATCTAAAAATGATTATCCTGATTCCATAGTATTCATATTTTGGTTTCTCTGAAGTCACAACAATATCAACCTGTTTATTTTTCTATCATGTATTTATCCATAACTAAAATATCCAAACCTGTACTATAAAATACTTCAACTGCATCATGGGGTGTACATACAATTGGTTCGCCATGATCATTAAAACTTGTATTAAGAACTAACGGAACACCTGTAAGTTTTCTAAATTCATCTATTAACTCGTAATAATTAGGGTTTACATCTTTATTAACTACATGAGGTCTTGTAGTTAGATCTTTTGGATGAAGCACTCCTTTAATACTATTTATATGCTTTTGTTTTACATCAAATGTTTTAATCATAAAAAGAGAAGATACTTTGTAATTTTCAATAAAATCATCGGCATACTCCTCTAAGATACTTGGAGCATACGGCCTCCATTTCTCCCGATGTTTAACAAATTCATTAAGCTTATCTTTTAAATCCTCCCTCCGCGGATCACATAAGATACTTCTATTTCCAAGAGCCCTAGGGCCCATTTCCATGTTCCCTTGAAACCAACCGATAAACTTTCCATTAGCAATTGCATTTGCTATCTGTTTTAAAGAATTTACTTTAGAATACCTAATTTTACGTTGATTAAGTGTATCTTCGATTATTTTAGCATCATAACAAGGCCCAAAATAATTATGTTTCATTTTAAACTTTACATCAAAGCCCAATTTACTGCTCTGATATAAAGCAGCACCAATAGCAAGCCCTGCATCATGGGCCACAGGCTGGATGAAAAGATCTTTTACCTGATCTAACTCCATTATTTTTTTATTCATCTTACAATTTAACGTGACTCCTCCAGATAGGCAAACATTGCTTTCTCCAGTTAAATCAATGGCCTGTTTTACCAAATTAAGTGAAATCTTTTCTAGATAAAATTGTAAAGCATATGCAAGATCTTTGTGATCTTTTGTGAAAGGCTGTGTTGAAAGTCTTCTTTTTATTCCAAACAAATCCTCAATTCTCTTAACTGCAACTTCTGTCCCATAAATCATAGGAATTGAAATTTCGCTAACATCATACCCTTCCAGATCGGTCTTAATTATTTCGTCAAAAACATTAAAAATATCCTTATTTTTTTCACCATAAGGTGCAAGACCCATTACTTTACTTTCACCATTACAGAATCTAAAACCTAAAAGAACAGTAAAAGCTCCATAAAAATAACCTAAACTATTATCCAATTTACAGGTATATTCTCTGTGGAAATCTTCATCGTCATAACTCCAAATAACAGTTGAATCGAAATCTCCAACGCCATCGATTGATAAAATGGCAGCGTTGTTAAAACCAGATGGAAAAAAACAACTGGCGGCATGAGACAAATGGTGGCCCATAAATTCTAAGTTTGGATATTCCTGGTCACCAAAATAGCTTTTAAGAAATAACAAAATACGTTGTCTCATAGCCTTTTCTTTTAATACATAGTATGAAACGGGGTTAAGGGTTCCACATTCATTTTTATAATGTTTTTTTATGTATCTTTTATAACCAATTCTTTTAAGATTCCAAAAGCCATACGCGTCCTTCTTAAAAAGTTCAGGGTCATCTGGAATTATTATTTTTTCTAAATCTGAAAGATTAACGTTTTCATGATCTAAACAATATCTGATGCTGTTAAATGGAAAACAGTCCACCGAATGCTTTATTCTGTTTAATCTTTCCTCTTCAACACCTGCAACAATTTTACCATTTTTACATAAAACGGCACTAGGGTCATGTACATCAGGAATTGTCAAAGTACCTGCGGGTTTAAAACTTAATATGTAAGTGTTTTTATTCATATTTAATAAAGTTAAATAGAAGATATGTTTAAAAACATTCTAATTTAAAAAGAAAAACAAAAATTAAATTCAATTATTCATATATAGCATATGATAAAAAATAGGATGATATATGAAATTAAAAAAGGATAAAGAGTGTAATCTTGCATTTATAGATAGGAGATTTAATGAATTTTATTATAGAAATATACACTATAAACTTCCGCAATCTTTAAGAAGAAAAGTTGGTAGTTTTGCTTTTTTGATAAAAGTATATTTATTTTCTAGAGTAAAAAATATAAAATTAGATTCTTTCAAAGTTCAAGGTATTGATCAAAATAAAAAAACAAAATTAAATTTTTTGTTTTTTGGAGATGAGTATTTTGTAAATTATTATTCTTACATATTTTTTGGAAATAGTTTTTCGGTTAAAAAATGTGAAAAAACATTTATTTGCAGTATAAACAAAAAAATAACTGGAGAATACGATGCCATTATTGTAAAAACAGACAAAATTTTTAAAAATAATTTAGAAAAAAACGGTTTTTTAATAAGTCCAGAATGGATAGAAATGAGACTAGATATTAGAAATGAATTTGATAAAATTATAAAAAATGTAAAAAAAAGCGCCATGGATGACGTCAGAAAAATCAAAAAAAATAATTTTACATATGAGATTACAAATGATTCTTACAAATTTGATTATTTTTATAAAGAAATATATATTCCATACTTGTCAAATCGCCATGAAAAAGTAATCATTCCTGAATCAATAGATTATGATGAGATAAAAAATTTATTTGAAAACGGGTACTTGTTGGTAATCAAAGACAAAAATAAAATTATTTCTGGATGTATAATCACAAAAAATAGAAAAAAAGCATATTTTTCATATACCGGTGTTGAAAAAGAGGGCGATTATCTTAGGAAAGGTGCAAGTTCTGCCCTTTATTATTATTTTATCAAATGGGCAAAAGAAAATAATATGGATACACTTATTTTTGGCGGAGTCAGACCTTTCAAAACAGATGGTTTGTATAAATTCAAAAAAAAATGGAATATGAAAGAAAATATTAGTAATGAGATGTTTGGAATTATTTGTATAAAAACAAATAACTCAGTTGTTAAAAATGCACTAAAAGAAAAACAATTAATTAGAATTAAAAATAACAGATTGGAAGATTTTTAAAAAGTCAATGATCGTGACTTTTATAATCAAATTTTTCCAAATAGAATAAATCGATTTATTTTTGTTTGTTAAAAATTGTTTAAATATAAAACGATTAGAGTTATAATTATTAATATAGAGCTATTGTAAAATAGTATTTTAATAAACTATTGTTTATACACGTCTTAAGATTCCTTCCTTTTTTTCATAATCGCATATATCCTGACAGTTTGTTAACCAGGCATCTTTTTCACTACAATAAGAAAGTATTTTGTAATATAATTTTGTCCAATCCTTTGAGAACCAACCTGCAGCAGATATGGGGAGAGAAAAAGTCCAGCTATGCCATAAAATGGTTACTACTCCACCAAATTTTTCAGTAATATCTATTATAGTTTTTATATAATCCCAAGCTTTTTTTGGGTTTATTTTCATGAAACTCCTTAACGCTATATCGCTAATTGTTAAAGGAATTTCCAATATATCAATAGTTTTGTTTTTCTCTACATCATAAGGATAAAATGGATGGCACATGCCATTTCTAAAGCCAACCATATCATTATAATGTAAAGTGGAATCATATCCAAAACCTGATTTTTGTAAAACATGCCAGCTATTTGGAATTTTAAATCTTAGATGATGATTTCTAACACCAATTACTTCTTTTCCTATTACTCGCTCCAATTCTATTTTTTCATTTTTTATCTTTTCAACGTTTTCAAAAATATGATATCTTGTATGATATCCTATCTCACAATTTCTATCAAGAATTTTTTTAATTTCAGGTTCTATATCCTTTGAATAATAATTATTCCCAAAATCAGGATCAGGTTTTACAAGAAAGAAAAATGTGGATCTTGCTTTGTATTCCTCTTCGATATCAATTATTTGTTGAAAATTTATATACGGGGATTTTTTTTTATCTATTTTTCCTTTTATAAGATGAGGTATTTCTTTTAGATTACCATGTATCATGCAATTAGTAAAAGATCCGAATATATCTCTAGTATTAACATAAATATCGTCTACATCATGGGTTAAAGCAACTGCAAATTTTTTATCTTCAGGGTATATTGACTTAAAACCATTATTAACTAAATATTCTGAAACAACAGGTTTCAATATGTCTGCATATGAACTATATTCATATCTAAATCTACCTTCATCGTCTAATTTTTTAGTATGATACTCCTCCCTTCTTGTAAAAATATCAAAAAGTTTTGTATTTTTTTTAATTTCAGATGTAATTTTATTTATTGGAAACACCTATGGGCAGTAATAATAATATGCTTTAAGTAAGATTTTATAGTTAAAAAAACTTTTTAACTAGGTAAGGACCCATTTTTTCATAAATCTTAATAGGTGTTTTTTGTAATACTTTTTTACCTAAATTAAAAATGACCTCTTCAGAAACCCTGATTGTGTTTTTAGGATAATAATACAAAGAAAAAGGATAATTATATGTTGTAAACGTTGATTTAAAAAAGAACAAACCTAGATTTTCTCTATCAGTAGCACCTAAATCGAAATATTCATATCCCTTATAATAACTCCAAACAACTGCATCCCATAACAAAAGATTGTTTACACCTGGCACTATATCTCTATATTTTTTATTAGAATTTGCTATCCTACAAACAACTCTTTTATTAAAAGGAAAAATCAAAGTTGAGGCAATAACTTCATCATTGTATTTTGCAATAAAAATTTCTGCAAATCCTTTTCTGTTAAGCTTATCCCAAATTTTTTTGTAAAAATTTAATTCAGGAATAGGCAAGCCTATTTGTCTCCAAATCATAACCTCAAGAGTATAAAGATCATCTACAAATTCTACACTTTGAACTCTTTTAATCTCAACTTTGTTTTGTCTTGCTTTTCTAATTCGATTACGATTAGATTTTTTAATCTCTTTAAACAATACATCGGGATTTTTAAGTCTTATAATTTGATTCCATTTATTATCAATTTTTCTAAAGTTTTTAGAATCAAAAAATTGATTATAACCGGGTAATTGTCTTAAAACAACGCAACTACATTTTTTTTCTTTTTTTAATTCAAAAAGTGTTTCCAGTAAAGGAAATATATAATTTTGATCCCCTAACACCCCCCCATATATGGAAAGAGGTAATGACTCAAGTCTTTTCCCAAGTAAGCTATTAATATAAAATAAAGGAAGAATCGCCCGAATTTTTCCTTTAGCATCTCTTGAGATTAAATATATTGGTTTTATGTTATATGATTCTTCCAATATTTCTTTCCACTCTATTGTATGATATATATTTGATTCATCCCGACTTAGTAAAAAATTGGTATATTCTTTTCTATCTTTTTCAGAATAAAATTCAACTGTTCCTGCACATACATTGTTTTTAAAATTCATCCTTCTTCTTGTAAATATCTTGTTTGTTATTAAATCTTGACTAATTTTTAATCAGAGTTAATTAACAAATTTTTAAAATATTCACAAAATAAATAACCGTTGTTAATCTATCCTTTTATAGAAAACATTTATATCTAATGAAGTAAGATATTTAATATTACACATTTGAAGTCTATAATAAATCAAAATTGGAGAAAAAAAATGAATGTTAAATGGTCTTCACCCAATATTCAAAAGCCAGAGATGAAACAAATAATGAAAGTTATTAAATCTGGCTGGTTTTCAATGGGTAAAGAAGTAAAGACTTTCGAAGAAGATATTTCATCGTATCTTAAAATCAAATATGCCATAGCAGTAAACAATGGCACATCTGCTCTTGATTTAGCCTTAAAATGCATTAAATTAAAAAAGGATAACCAGGTAATAATACCGGCTTTCACATATATATCAACAGCAAATGCTGTATTGTACAATAATGCAAAACCTGTTTTTGTTGATATTGATTATACTCTCAATATTGATACCAGTTTAATTGAGGAAAAAATAAACGAAAATACCAAAGCTATAATAAATATAGATCTCGGAGGTAATCCCTCAAACTATGATGAACTGATAAGAATATCTAGAAAACATAAAATTCCATTAGTTGTAGATGGTGCACAATCTTTCGGATCAAAGTATAATAACGTTAACTGTTGCACTCATGGTTTGATAAACACAACCAGTTTTCATGCTGCTAAAATATTAACGACTATAGAGGGGGGAATGGTTTTTACTAACAAAAAAGATTTATTTTTAAAAGCACAATCGATAAGAAACCAAGGAGAAACATCAAAGTATTATCACAGTTGCCTTGGAAACAACTATAGGATGATCGATTTAGTCGCTACGGTTGGGATTTCGCAGCTTAAAAGAATTGATGAGACTTTAAAACAAAGGAAAGAAAAAGCAATTTATTACAAAGAGAATTTAAAAAACATAGAATATCCTAAAGAGTTGGAAAATACCTATAACTGTAATTTCTTTTTTCCAATATTATCAAAAAATAGACAAAAATTAAATAAATATCTTAATGAAAACGGAATTGAAACGAGAATTACTTATCCGATACCGATAAATGAACAACCAGTTTTTAAAGAATACAAAAATAAAGTTTTTCCAGTTGCAAAGGAGATATCTAATAAGATCATATCTCTACCAATGCATCATGAATTGATTGTTGAACAACAAGATTACGTAATCAAAAAAATAAACAGTTTTAACGGGTGATATAGATAAGAATTCTTGTAACTGGCGGAGCAGGATATGTTGGAAGTATTTTGATTTCAGAGCTTATTAAGAAAAATTACAAAGTCAGAGTACTTGATAATTTGACATATGGATACCATGGAATTATCCCTTATGCTGGAAATTCGAAATTTGAATTTATTAACGGCGATATAAGAAACATCAAAGACATAAAGAAATCTTTAAAAGATGTTGATTTTGTTATTCATTTAGCTGCTATTGTAGGATATCCTGCATGCAAATCATGCCCAGATATTGCAAATGAAGTGAATTACTTGGGAACGAAAAATCTTGTAAAAAATTGTAAAGTACCGATTATTTTTTCTTCTACGGGCAGCAATTATGGATATGTTGATGATATATGCGATGAAGAAACACCTCTGAACTCAAGGACAGAGTATGGAGTTACAAAGAAAAAAGCCGAAAGGGAAATACAAAAGCATCCAAAATTCATAATTTATAGATTTTCAACAGGTTTTGGATTATCCCTAAGACTCAGGCTGGATTTATTGGTAAACGATTTTCTTTACAGAGCAATGACAAACAAAGAGCTTATTGTTTATGAAAAAGACTACTGGCGAACTTTTATTCATGTAAAAGACATGGCAAGAAGTTTTGTTTTTGGGATAAATAATTTTGAAAAAATGAGAAATGAAATTTATAACGTAGGTTCGGAAGAATTATGTTTGAGAAAGGTAGACGTTGCACTCGGGATAAAGAGATACATTGATTATTATCTAAAATTTGCAGATTTTGGATTTGATCCTGACCAAAGAAATTATAGAGTATCATTTAAAAAAATTAGGAAAATCGGCTTTAAAACAAAATATAATCTTGATTATGGAATACAAGAAATGATAAAAGCATATACTTTCATTGAACCTAAAGAGTCCTACTACAATAGCAAGGTTTTCAAATGATGGAGAATCTTTTAATAAGGAAGATAAACAAAAATGATGCTGTAGAACTTTTTAATATGATGAATGATACTGATAAAAAAATAAAAAATTTTTTCCACCCACATGAATTTGATGAAGGCACAATAAAAAATATTTGTGAATCCGAAAATGATCATTATTACGTAATGATAAAGAATAAAAAAATAATTGGATATTCGTTTCTAAGATTGTTTGGATACGAAATTCCAAGTTTTGGAATTTTTATAAAAAAAGAGTTCACCAGAAAAGGTTATGGTACATACCTCACCAAATGGACAATTGAAAAAGCAAGAAACATAGGATATCAGAAAGTTATTCTAAAGACTTATAAAAAAAACATACATGCTCAGAAAGTCTATGAAAAAATTGGTTTCAAAATTATTGGTGAAACAGATGATAAAAAACAATATAAGATGGAATTAAAATTACGTTAGCAACTTTTTAAAAATATGATAAACATGTTTTATGAAAAACCATACGCATGCAATTATTGGGTTACCCATAGATGTAATTCCAAATGTATATATTGTAATGTGTGGAAAAATTCGAAATTAAAAAGCGTTCCTGATGCAAGACTAGAAGACGTTAAAAACAATTTAGATGATTTAAAAAAATTAGGTGTAAAATTTGTAGATTTTACAGGTGGAGAGCCTTTACTTAACAAAGATCTACCAGAAATGCTCAAGTATGCAAAAAATAAAGGTTTTTTTGTCCAACTTACAAATAACGGTTCAATTTATCCAAAGTATGCGGAAGAAATAAAGGATTCTGTAAGTCAACTTAGTTTTTCTTTTGATACACTTGATCCTCAAAAATATAAAGAAATTCGAGGAATTGACAATTTTGATAATTTGATGGAAAGCATAAAAATTGCAAAAAAATTAAATCAAAAAATTTGCTTGATTAAAACAGTTACAAATGATTCAATAGATAGTATACCAAATATTGTAGAGTTTTGTAAAAAAAACAAATTAGTAGTCTTTATTCATCCGGTATTTAATTATTTTGACGGAAAAAATTTAAACAAAAGATTTTTAAAACAAATCAAAAAATATTTTTGGGAGTCATATGTTAGAGTTGATTTATCTGATTTGAGTTATTATTATCATGGTGGAAACAATACAAAAAAGCCACGTTGCAAAGCAGGAAAGTCAGTGTTTGCTATAAGCCCAGACGATTGTTTATTTGTACCATGTTTTCATAAAGTAAAAAAGAAGGTAAAAATCAACGGGAAATTATACTCTTTGTACCACTCAGAAGAATGGAAAAAACTCTATGGACATGTGGGAAAATATGATTTCTGTCAAGGATGCAATCTGCCATGCTATTTAGGAGCATCCCCTCTAGATAAAATTGATAGATATTTCTTCAAAGAGATATTGTCATATAGTAAAGTAAATTTAGAGAGATTAAGAAGAAACTAGGAGATCCTTATAAAAATCTAATGTTTTTTCTGCGACTTTATCCCATGTAATTTCTTTAGAAAGTTCTTCGGAGTCATTTTTCATTTTATTAAGCATATGTTCATCTGATAAAGCCAAGTATAGTTTTTGATACAAGTCATCTACATCATCTGGTCTTACCAACATTCTTTTGTCTATTATATATTCAGAAGAGCCGCCAACATCAGTTACAATTAGCGGTTTCTTAAAAGACAAGGCTAAAGCACCTACACCTCCATGAGTGTCTAGATGCTTGTAAGGCAATACAACAACATCAGATGCTTGGAAATAGTATTGAACTTCATTTTCAGGTATAAATCCCAATTCAACACGTATATCTTTTATATCAAGATTACCTTTTTTGATAAAAACATCATAATTTTCCCAAGTATCATTCCAGACCTGACCCACAATTAATAAGAAAGAATTTTCTATTTTAGTTTTAATCTTAGAAAAAGATTTTAACAAGACGTCAATGCCTTTATAAGGACGTATGTATCCAAAGAATAAAATGATTTTTTTTTCAGATGATAAATTAAGATATTTTCTAGCATCGTTCTTTGAAATATCTTTTTTTTTGATCAAATCAAAAGTGCCATGGGTAATGATAGCAATCTTTGATTTATCTATACTATATAAATCAATGAAATTTTGTTTATTTTTAGCATTGTGTAAAATAAAGGCATCAACAAAAGGAAATATACACCGGTTAGCAAAATAATCCAAAAATATGTTTTTTTTTGTTTTTTCATGAGGTAGTACATTATGTATACTAAAAACAATTTTTATTTTTTTCAATTTTGCCATTACTACAAGTGGAAAGCAAATGAATATCAATGTACATATCCACCATTGTATATGTAAAATATCCCCATCTAATTTAAAGCCCGCTTTTAAACCAGATAAAGGATTGCCCCATATCAATGTTTTTCTTGTGTTAAACTTATTTAAAATACCTATATAAAATTCTTCATCTATTTTGGTTTCACGATCGAATTTAGTAGATTTTTTTGAAAATGATTTAAAATCTAAAAAATCTAAGTCAGTTAACTTTGAAAGGGAATTAGCAAGATGCACACAGTATGGACTAATGCCAATTATAGGAGGTAATGTTCCCAACATTGTTATTTTCATATTTTTCTTCCTTGATACATAAAAGTCTTTACAAAAGAGCCTATGTTAAAGGTACATCCTTCCTGAGATCA
The DNA here is from genome assembly GCA_964517155.1 of uncultured Thermoplasmatales archaeon. Taxonomy (GTDB): domain Archaea; phylum Thermoplasmatota; class E2; order DHVEG-1; family DHVEG-1; genus PFL35. The sequence goes on along the minus strand of CAZFAZ010000028.1, from coordinate 10,335 downwards.
TCCTTCATTTTACGACCTGTTTGTTCTTCCCATTCTTTAATTGGAATTGAATGCTTCTCACGTATTTTATCTCCGATGCCTATGCCGTTATATGCACAAAATGGAACTATTCCTTCTTCTGTAGCATAATGAATAACGCAATGCTGAAGTCTATCGACATTAAGGTTGAACGCATCCTGAAACCACATGCTGCCTACAAATAATGACTTGTAATGAAAACCGCGCAGTGAATCATAACTTCCGCCGATTGCTGCATCTTTTAGCATTTTTTTAAGATCAAAACCATGTGGTGCTTTGTCATAATCTACAAAGCTATCTACGTTTTTTAAGAAAGCTGATGCCACTCTAATTTTTTTAAGAGGACCTTTTATTTGACTTTCTTTATCAATAAACTCAAGAAGTTTTTCTACATCTATGAAACGAGTAACAGGTAATGGTTCACCTTTATCATCAACAAATATGTATGTCGCGCCCCCACAGCCTGGATGAGCCGTGAATTCAACCTGTGGTTCACCTTTAAGCAACTCTATTAATTTAGATACCGGGAAAACAAATGGAACAGGATAAAAATCATCACTAGAGATTTTACCGTTAAACTCTTTTTCAATTGCTTGCATCATCATTACATAGTCTACACGTTGTTTTTCACGTTTTTCATCTTTTATTTTTGTTATACGACCACAAAAGCTGATAGGTTGAAAATTTACACCACGAACTATATCCATATTATCTAGTGCAAATTTTACGATTTTACCTGTTTGATTTAGGTTTTTATCACCTATTAAAACAGGGACTAGAACACACTTGAGATTTACTTTACGAAGGTTTTCAATTGCTTTTTTATTTTTTTCAATCCAAGGATTAGTATCTTTTGTCACGCCATCAAAGCTCATATAGACAGTGTTTACCTGTGCATCTTTTAAAGCCTTGCAAAATTCAACGCTTTCAGCAAGCTTTATACCGTTTGTGTTTACTTGTACATGTGAGAAACCTAGTTCTTTTGACATTTTTACTATATCTAAGATATCTTCTCTAATTGTTGGTTCTCCGCCTGTTATCTGGATTGCTTTTGAGCCCATAGGCCGCTCGTTTCTAGCCATTATCATCATTTCACGGATTTTTTCAAGAGATGGCTCATAAATATATCCAGATGCACCTGCATTCATAAAGCAATAGCTACATCTTAGATTACAGCGATTTGTTACTAAAAGATTTGTTAGAACACTTTGAGACATATGCTGATCATAGAGTGCTGGCTCATCAAAAACATGTGTTTTTACATCTGGTGCAGGACTGCCTAAAACTTTGTATTTAATCCATTTTTTGTATAAATCTGCATCTGAAAAATAGATGTCTTTAAAGGCCCCATGTTTGTCACATTTTTTAGTTATATAGACTTTACCGCCTTCCTCAACAATTTTGGCATCTATTTTCTTAATTTTTCCTTCTTGATAGCATGCTGGGCATACTGATGAGGTTTTTTCCAATTCTTTCATATAATTCCAACCTTTAAATCAAATTAAGATATTTGGGGGTCTAAAATATATTGTTCTATTTAGCTATTTCTATTATATCTTGGCATAGTTTTAAATTATATGATTGTATAAGCACTGTTTTATGTGTCTTGCAATCCCTGGTAAAATAATAAAAATTGATTCAGATAAAAACCATGCAATGGTTGATTATGGAGAAGGAACCCGACGCAAGGCAAATATTTCGTTAGTTGATGTAAAAATTGGAGATTTCGTTCTTGTTCATGCAGGTTTTGCAATAGAGGTTTTAAACGAAAAAGAGGCAAAGGAGACTCTTGCTCTTTTCGGAGAAATGCTTTCAATGGAGGGAAAATAAAAATGTTTTCCCTTCGTGATAAAAAACTTGCTCAGGATATTGTTTCAAATATTAAAAAAGAAAAAATCAAAGCAAAATTTATGCATGTATGCGGAACTCATCAGGATACTCTTGTCAAGCATGGTCTTGATAGTCTTTTGAAAACTTGTGGCATAAGTATTGGTCAGGGACCAGGTTGCCCGGTTTGTGTCACCACACCTTTGGAAATAGAAAAAATGCTTCTTCTTGCACGAAATGGCGCAATTGTTACAAGTTTTGGAGATATGATGAATGTTCCTGGGGAGCGTGAATCGCTTCGTAGTTTAAAATCGCAAGGATGTGATGTTAGAACTGTTTATGGAATTGAAGATGCTGTAAAAATTGCAGTTGAAAATCCTTCTAAAGACGTTGTTTTTATGGCAGTTGGTTTTGAAACAACCGCTCCTGCTACTGCTGCAACAATTCTTAGTAATCCCCCTAAAAATTTTAGCATACTTTGCTGCCATCGAACTATGCCTTATGCACTTAAAGCAATTCTTGACATGGGTGAGCTAAAAATTGATGGGTTGATTGAGCCAGGTCATGTTTCAACAATTATCGGCAGTAAACCTTATGAGTTTATATCTAAAGATTATGGTGTTGCACAGGTTATCGCGGGTTTTGAACCTATTGATATTCTTATGGGGTGTTGGATGCTTGTAAAACAAATCAAACAAGGAAAAGTATTTGTTGAAAATGAATACAAACGAGCTGTTCATTCTACTGGAAATGTTAAAGCCCAAAAAATTTTAAAAGAAGTTTTTGAGCCTTGTGATATGAAATGGCGTGGTTTTCCAGTAATTGCTAAATCTGGTTTGAAACTTAAGAAAAAGTTTGAATTTTTTGATGCAGCAGTTAAATTTGAAGATGCACTTATTGATTTAGAAAACAAAGAATTACATGAACCTGAGGGATGTCTATGCGGCGAGCTTTTGCGTGGTCTTGTAACACCTTTTGACTGCCCACTTTTTGGTCAGGCATGTACTCCTGAAACACCTGTTGGACCTTGTATGGTAAGTGCTGAAGGAAGTTGCAATATTGAATATCGTTATTCAGAAAAATAAGACATTTTTTAAATCAGTAAGTACATTACGATAATAGACGATGAAATATTAGTAACATTTTTATATATTGGCGAAATAAATATATATTATGGAGAAGAAGGTGAAAAAATAACCAAAAACAAAAAAAAAGAGCTAGACCAGATTAGAAACGATTGGCGTAAAAAACATCGTATTCTAAAAGGCAGGGTTATTTTATGGCCAGATAAACCTCCAGAGCACATTAACGCAAGAGCTAGTAAAACATATAACTGGTTTTGGAAAAATATACTATTAAATCTAAAACAGCATGATATACCCGCAGTTATATCAAATATTAAAAATCAGATAAGCAACGAATCTGATCCTAAAAAAATACGTGTATTTAGAACAATGATTGGCATGGCAGAAGATGCGTATCAACTAAAAACACTAGAAGATATAATGGACTTTGATACAGAACTGCAATATGAGAAAAAACCTGTTTATAACTCAGAACAAGGACTAGTTTATAAAAATGGAAAGATCTTTACAACAGATTACTCAGAAGATGAAACAGAAATAATTGTTCGTGATATCGAAGGAATACTAGTTGATAGATTAAGCAGTGGTGGAAACGGCAATAAAAACATTGAAAAAACAAGAACTGCTAATTATAAAAATTGGGATTATCTACAGAAGAACTAAGCATTCGCCAACATATAATATAATGAGGTAAGCTGTTTTATAAAATTATTAACTTTTTAGCGTATGCTTTGTTTGGTTTTTTCCAAACATTTTCCAGGCTTTTAAATACTTATAACGACTATAAGGAATTTAGGTGAAAAATATGAATAAAAAAAATATTTTACCAGTTGGAGTTATAGCAATACTTATAGGCGCAGTTTTTGTAGGAGTATTATACAGCCCACCAGATGGTTCAGATATGAAAGAATATGAAAAAAAAGTTGCAAAAGATACATATGCAACAACCAAAAGTGTTCAATCACTAGTAGAGTCACTAAATGATTTTTCATTTGAATTCTATAATGAAATAATAAAAGATGAAAAATCAAATGTATTTTACTCACCATACAGCATATTTACTGCACTATCTATGGCATATGAAGGCTCAAAAGCAAATACTGCTACTCAAATGAAAGATATTTTAAATATCTTACAAAACGATTCAGTTACAGAATCATCTTTTGGAAGACTATATAACCTACTTAACCAAAACAAAAAAGGATACACAATAAACACTGCAAATGCTTTTTGGGCAAATGAAGACTACAAGTTTTTAGATGACTATATAACACTTCTAACCAGTTATTATATTGCAGAAGCAAACGAACTAGATTTTTCAAAAAATACAGAAGCAGCAGAAATAATTAACACTTGGATAGAAGAACAAACCAAAGATAAAATAAAAGATATGATAAAACCAGATATGTTATCTGCTGCAACAAAACTAGTACTTACAAACGCGATATATTTTAAAGGCCTATGGGAAAAACAATTCAACCCAGAAGATACATATAAAGCAGATTTTGAAACAGATACTTTTGAGAAAGTTACAGTTGATATGATGAGTTACACTGGTGAAGATAAAAAATTCAACTATACAGAAACAGATGATTTAAAAATATTAGAACTTGATTATCAGGGAAACGATACATCGATGATTCTACTTCTTCCAAAAGAAAACAATATAACACTTGCAGAAAAAGAACTTATTGCAGTAAATCTTGTAGACTGGAAAAATGCTTTTACTCAGACAAAAATAGATACACTAAATATTCCAAAATTCAAATTAGAAACAGAATACACATTAAACAACATACTATCAGATATGGGAATGACCGATGCTTTCACTCCGTATGTAGCTGATTTCTCAGGAATGGACGGGACAAACAATTTATTCATAAGCAAAGTCCTTCATAAAGCATATGTAGAAGTAAATGAAGAAGGAACTGAAGCTGCAGCAGCAACAGCTATAATAATGGAGCTCACAGCAATTTTAGAACCAACCACCTTTATCGCTGATCATCCATTCATATTCTTAATACAACAGAAAGAAACAGGTGCAATTTTATTTATGGGAAAAATAACAAACCCCTCTTAATAAAAAACACTTTCTTTTTATTTTTTTAAAAGTTCGCCAACATATAATATAATGAGGTAAGCTGTTTTTAAAAAAATTAATTGTTTTAGCTTAAACTATTAACTAATTTTTTTTCTTAACATAAGAATTACAATAGTTACAACTAAAGAAATTAAAAATGCAAAGATACTACCCCAAAAAATACCATAAACAGGATACAAAAAATGAATACTTGCAGCATAAATCATAACACTAGTGCTACCAAAAATCATAGATTTTGCAATACCTGCAGAAAAATCAGGACCATGTTCTTTTACAGTAATAATCATAGTAGAAGAAAAAATAGCAGGAAAAACCGTGAAAATACCGCTGAGAACCTCACCAAAATTAGACAATAAAACAGATGTAGTAATAATTGTACCTGTTAAAACCCCGCGTAATAAAATTTTCAAAGGTGTATAATGTACAATTTTTTTACCTTGTGATTTTATCTTAAATTTTTTCTCAAGAACAAAAAAAGTAAAAATCATAGAAACTATAAAAATTACTAAAGATAAATAGATATAATTCATGTTTAAAAACAAAAGAATACCTGAAAGAACAGCCCAAATTGAAAAAGAGCCAATAAGTGCAACAAAAATAGATCGATAAGCAAGAACTGCAAATACACAAATAAAAACAAGGTTAACACCCATCTCAGCCGGAACTACTGCAACTGAATCGGATGCAAACTTAACACCCTGGTTAAGTGCAATAAAAACATATGCAATGATAATCGTTGTTGGAAGAGTACCGATTATTCCTCCAACTTTTGTACCATATTTTTCTGCAATAATGGTAATTAAAATAACAATTAATGCTGAAAGGACAAAAGGAAGAACTATTTCAAATAATACTTCAAACATCAAAGAACCTGCAATGATTAAACCTATAAAACCTTTGCAATTAAAATTGAAAAAGAAATAACATTTTTTAAATACTAACTATAGCTTAATATTTTTTAATAAAAGGTGGTCTGTTTGGAGATATTTAATCAAAATCTTGCAATACTTGGTACTGGAAACATTGGTAGCGCAATTGCAAAAGGTTTTATTCTTTCATCAATGATAAAACCAGAACAAATAATACTAACACGCAGGAAAACAAAACTATTATCTGCCTTTGAAAAAAAAGGATGCATTATTTCAGATGATAACTGTGAAGCAGTAAAAAAATCAGAAATTATAATAATTGCAGTACCGCCACAGCAAATAAAAGAACTCTTGCAAAAAATAAACTCAGATTTAAACCCAAAAAAACATATAATAATATCTGTAGTATCAGGAGTCACAACAAGTGAAATATTAAGACTTATAAAAAAACAAGTTCAAGTAGTACGCGCGATGCCAAATATAGCATCTGCAATCAGAGAATCAATGACATGTATAGCATCAGATACAGCATCAAATGAAACAATACAATATGCAAAAAAAATCTTTGATTACGTTGGAAAAACATTTATTATATCAGAAGAAAAAATGGTACCAGCAACAGCACTAGGCGCATGTGGAATAGCGTTTTTTTTAAGGGCGATACGGGCTGCATCACAAGGTGGAATAGAAATAGGTTTTCATTCCTATGAAGCAATTCCAATGGCTGCACAAACAGCAAAAGGTGCGGCAGCATTGGTTCTAAACATGGATAATCATCCTGAAATGGAAATAGATAAAGTTACAACACCTGAAGGATGCACAATTGCAGGTTTGAATGAAATGGAGCACCAAGGCTTTAGCTCAGCTATGATAAAAGGAATAACTATATCTGCAGACAAAGCAGAAAAACTATATAAAAACAACAAAGAGTAAAAACTATTTATCTTGTTTTGTTATGGTTTATATTTACCAATTTTTTTTTCAGCAAATTTATTTGATAACGTAAAATATAGATAAACAACAAACATCTCAAATGCAAAAATTAAAAGAAAATATCCAAAAGTTGAACTAATTTTTAACCAATTATCTATCTGAGTAAAATTAAAACCATAAGTTATTGCAATTGAACCCAGGAAAGGTATGAACATACCAATTATTACAAGCAAAAGTATTCCTGCTAAATCTTTGTGTTTTCCCATAACGATCAACTGATAAGTTTTTCGTAAATAAAAACTATTTCATAATTTTATTACCAATAATTGCATTCTGACCAATAGCGATACCACCATCACCATTAGCAACATTATTGTGCACAACTAATTCTAAACCTGATTTTTTAACTTTTTCGGCAACCATTTCAGTGAGAGGAATATTGTAAGAAACTCCCCCAGAAAGGCCAATATATTTAACATCTTTATTTTGTGCATAATCAACTGCAGTATCTGTTAGTTTATCTGTAATTGCTTTAACAAATGAATACGCATACTCTGCTTTTTCTTTTTCAGATAAAGATTTTTTTATTTTTTCATCAAGTTGTCTGAAAACATCAACTGTTCCAACAACACCATTTTTAATACTTACATCAAAAGAATACTTAGGATTACCCAATGCTAAGTATTTTTCTAGTTTCATCGCAGGCTCACCATCATAAGTACGAGTACAACAAATACCTAAGTAACATGATAAAGCATCAAGTACACGCCCCATACTACTAGAAACTGGTGAGTTATTCATAATCTTTGAAAGAATTAACGCTTCATTTCCTTTGAAAAACATTTCTTTTCCAAACTTCTTAAAAATAGCATAAACAAGCCTACGAGGATCATGTGTTGCTGCATCACCGCCGAGAAGAGGTATATTTTCAAGATGCCCAATTCTTTTAAATTCTTCAAAATTAGAATACAATACTTCCCCGCCCCAGAAATTACCGTCAGAGCCATAACCAAGGCCGTCAAGTGTTAAAACAACAGCCTCGCTTAATTTATTATCAACTAAAAGACTTGCAGCATGAGCCCAATGATGCTGCACTTCAAACAAAGAAACATTATATTCATCTGAAAAATTTTTAGCGACATGTCTTGTCTCATAACCAGGATGCATATCCATTACAACAGCATCAATACCAGGTTTTTTCATAGTAAGACTCATCAAATGACGAAGTGCTTCTTCTAGAAAAACAACTGTTGAATAATACTTTGAGTTGCCAATGTATTGCGTTGCAAAAACATTTTTATCAGAAGAAAAAGCACCACAAATATTCTCACCAGCACCAACACTTAAAATATGATCATCATAACTAACAGACAATGGATCGGGGACAAAACCACGAGATTTACGAAGAAAAAAATAATTATTATTCCAGATTCTAACAACTGAATCATCAACACGATTAGGAATCTTACGATTATGCAATAAATAACAATCTGCATTAATTAAAAAAGCCTCATCATCACTAGTAATCATCGCCTCACCAGGCACATTTGCCGAAGTCATAACAAGTGCATCTGATTTTAAAAAACTAAAAAGTAAATGATGAAGGCCAGTATAAGGCAGAAACAAACCAACAGTGTCAAGCCCGGGCGATACACTTTCTAGTTTTTTCTTTTTAACAAGAACAATAGGGCGAGCATTGGATTTTAAAAGTTTTTCTTCAGAACTTGTGATTTCTGCATATTTTTCTGCGGTTTTAAAATCTTTTACCATAACTGCAAATGCTTTCTGAGAGCGGTTATACCATTTGCGAAAACGCAAAACTTCTTTTAAACTGCAGCATAAATGCATACCCCCCCAAGATTTGATAACGCCGATTTTACCAGCATCAAGTTTTTCTGCAAAACGTTTAATCGCATCATTGTTTCCAAGGTTTTTTTTCTCATTGTTATACAAAGTATAAACAGGACCACACTTTGGACAAGAAATAGTCTGCGCATGATATCTTTTATCAAGTGGATTTTTGTATTCTTCCTGACAACTTTTACATAATTTAAAATCATTCATTGAAGTACGATTGCGATCATAAGGTACATCTTTGATTAAACTATAACGCGCACCGCAAACTGTACAATTGGTAAACGCAAAACCATAACGTTTATTTTTTTTATCAAAAAGCTCTTTAAGACAACTATCGCATATTCCAACATCTGCAGGAATTTGAGAATGCCTAGAGCCTTTTTTACTATGTAAAATTTTAAAATCATTAAAAATACGTGTATCAGAAATTTTTTTAATTTCTGTAATTTTTGCAATAGCTGGAAGCTGTTTTTTTAGTTCTTCTATGAATTTTTCTTCATTTTTATCTATTACTACTTCTACTTCAGAACCTTTGTTTAAAACGTAGCCTTTTAGATTCATACTCTGAGCTATCCTAAAAATAGTTGGTCTAAAACCTACCCCTTGAACAATTCCCTTAAAGATTATTTTCATTAAAACCTAACCACTTTGTTTCTCGCTTGCTTTGAGCGAAATTATTGTATTATACTATAGTATATTGGTTTTTGAAGATTACTGTTAGATATCATTAAGTATTTTTTATTCTAATCTGCTGTATCCGATTTCCCTTTTCAATAAGTCAATTATCTTTACAGTTTCAGATTCAATCAGATAAATAATCCTATAATCGCCAATTCTTAAGCGATATTTTTCGGTCTGTGTATCTTTAAGTAATTTTATATCACATTTTGGCCTGGATGAAAAAGGATCAATCTTAAGTTCCTTTAATGTGTTTTTTATCGAGTTTTGCGTGTTTTTTTCAAGTTGGTTGAATTTTTTTTGAAATGTCTTAGATACAAGCAATGTATATAGCATTTATTCACAGCTCATCAAGAGAGATAAACTCATCATGTTCTAGTATTTCATTCCATTGTTCATCTAATTTTTTCCAGGCGAATCGTTTTATTAATTTTTTTATAATTGAGTCATATGTTTCGCCTTTTGAGCCTAATTTAAGCAGTGCATTTTTTGTTTCTTGTGTTATAGCAATGGTTGTATTTGTCATAAAATCACCAAATTTATAATATCTATAATAATTATAATCTTTATAATATTTATAATTTTTTGGTTTTTGAGAGTTACTATTCAAAATCATAAATAATTTTTACAGATATTTTAAGATAAAATAGTTATTTAATAAAGTGAAACAAAAATTTCGTAAATGGTATTAATATTTAATTCTAATCATCTTTTTTATCATTTATAGTTTTACCGCAATATGGACATAGTTTATAGTTTGAATCAATCAACCGACCGCAGTTTTTACAGCAAATATTAAGATTTTTTTGTATTGGTGCTTCATACTTTTTTATCTTTTTTTTATAAAACCTCCAATAAAATATTGTAGTAACAAGACTTTTGCACTTTTTCTAAATCATCCATAAATTACAGATAGAAGAACATCGTTTCCATCCTTCATTTAGGATGGGATGCAAAATATGTTCTT
>CAZFAZ010000027.1:0-36031 GCA_964517155.1 uncultured Thermoplasmatales archaeon | reverse complement strand
AAAAACCCTAATTTTACTAAAAACTTAATACGGTTCTAATACTTTGGATAAAAATATAAAATCACGTTTTTACCTTTGTAATCTTTTAAACAAACATTTTTTTCATCTTGATTTTTTAAACAAAAATCAGGCGCAATCTCTCCTTCTTTTAACTTTTTATCAACCATTTAATTATTCTCCCAACTATCTTTTATGAAAGCACAAACTTCAAATAAATTTTGCTATTCCTGATTTTGTGACTGAAGAATCTTTTTCTAATAAAGATATTCAAACTAAAGGAGTAAAAACATTACTTGGAGATCCAAAGAAAGCAATAATCAAACTTGCTATTCCAATGATTATTGCAATGTCAGTTCAGACAGTATATAATTTTGCAGATGCTTTTTGGGTTTCTTTATTAGGAGCAAATCAATTAGCAGCAGTAGGTTTTATTTTGCCATTTTTCATGATGGCAATAGCAATATCAACTGGAATTGGTGTTGGCAGTTCATCAGCAGTGTCCCGAAAAATAGGTGCAAAAGACAAAGAAGGAGCAGATAATGTTGCGGATCATTCGATAATACTTGTTGTCGTTTTGGGTGTTCTTTTTACAGTATTTTTGTTTTTTGGTGCAGAATTTTTACTCAAAATTATGGGTGCTAGCGAATCATTTGATCTTGCAATAACCTATGGAAAGATAATATTTGCAGGAAGTTTAATTATATTTTTTATAAACATGGCAATAGCATTACTGCGAGGTGAAGGAGATGTAAAAAAAGCAATGTATGCAATTATTGCAGGTTCAGTATTAAATATAGTTCTTGATCCAATCTTTATATTTGTATTTGGACTTGGCATCGCAGGTGCAGCTTATGCAACTGTTTTATCGATGGCAATATCTTCTTTGCTTTTGGCATACTGGTTATTTTTCAGAAAAAATACATATATTACGTTTAATCTTAAACATTTTAAATTCAAACGAAACATTTTATTTGATATATTTAAAGTTGGGTTACCTGCATCTTTCCAACAGCTTACAATGTCTGTTATGATGATAGTGATGAATTTCATAATAGTAAACATAGCAGTAGCAGGTGACGCTGGTGTTGCAGTTTATTCAACTGGTTGGCGTGTTGTAAGTATTGCTATACTTCCACTTTTAGGGCTTGCAACAGCAGTAACTTCTGTTACAGGTGCAGCATATGGTGCAAAAGAATATAAAAAACTTAACGAAGGTTTTGTTTATTCTTTAAAATTTGGCTTGTTAATAGAGTCAATGCTTGCAGTTTTAATTTTTTTAATTGCACCGTTTATAACAATGATGTTTACAACCGGGCAAGGTTCAGCAGAGATAGCATCAGATCTTGAAACATTTATAAGAATATCTGTTTTGTTTTATCCGGGCGCAGCATTTGGAATTGCATCCTCTGCAATGTTTCAAGGGGCGGGTAAAGGAAACTATGCATTAATTATCACAGCAATTAGAACAATTATTTTAATTCCTTTAATAGCAATAGTGTTCTGCTGTTTCTTTTCATTAGGGTTAATTGGAATTTGGTGGGGTATAGTTTTAGCAAATTTATTAGGATCAATCATCGCGTTTGGATGTGCTAAAATATTTATCAATCATATGTTTAAATCAAATGGTTTATTAGCTTAGTTTTATCTTTTTTAATACTTTCAGTCACCTCATTTTTAGATTTATAAAGAATATTTGTCTTTTCTAAAAATATTGTATTGAGGTGTAAAAAGAACATGTTTGTATGGAAATTTACAATACAAAGCACAAATGGAAAAATAATTACTCAAAATCCGATATATGCTGAAAAAAGAAGTAAACTAGGCGATATTGTTTTTTGTAAAAGAGAAACAAATTTTTTTAAATACCATCAATAAATATTTTAAAGTAAGGTTTAATACTCCTCGCCTGAGTGAGTATTTATGCCTACTACTTCAAAAAGTTATATTCGCCAGCCAATAGTAAGCGTTTTAGGTCATGTAGACCACGGCAAAACTAGTTTACTAGATTATATTAGAGGTTCGACTGTTGCAGCCCGTGAATCTGGTGCTATTACTCAACATATAGGTGCAACAGAGGTTCCAATAGATGCTATTTATAATGTATGTGGAGATCTGTTAAAAGGAAAGAAATTTACACTACCTGGTCTGTTATTTATCGACACACCTGGCCATCATGCATTTACAACACTTCGTACTCGTGGCGGAAGCCTTGCAGATATCGCAATTCTAATAGTTGATATAACTGAAGGATTTAAACCTCAAACTTATGAATCTTTAAGAATTTTAAAACAATACAAAACACCATTTATTGTTGTAGTAAACAAAATAGATGCAATATCTGGTTGGCAGAAAACTCAAGGCTCTGCTAAAAATCGAATTAACAATCAAAGAATTAATGTAAAAAACATTTTTGAAGAAAAAATATATGAAATCATTGGTACAATATCTGAAAACAAGCTAAACTCTGATCTTTACTATAATATATCTGACTTTAGAAAAACAATAGGAATTATTCCTATTTCTGCAAAAACAGGTGAAGGAATATCAGAGCTTTTAATGATACTTGTAGGTCTTGCACAAAGATTTTTAGAAGAAAAACTACAAATTGAATCAGGCCCTGGAAAAGGAACTGTTCTTGAAGTAAAAGAAGAAATAGGGCTGGGAAAAACAATAGATGCAATAATTTATAATGGAACAATTAAAAATAATGATAAAATCGTGATAGGTACAACAGGTGAGCCTGTCGTTACAAGAATAAAAGCACTTTTAAAACCTAAACCACTTGATGAAATACGTGACCCTCGTGAAAGATTTGACAGTGTAAAAGAAGTACATGCAGCATGCGGAATAAAAATCAACTCACCAGATTTAGAAGAAGTGATACCTGGTGCACCAATACGTGTTGCAACAGAAAAACTAGATGAAATAATTGATGAAATAAAAAAACAAACAAAAATTGATTTTGAGCTTGATGAACAAGGAATACTTGTAAAAGCAGATACAATCGGATCACTTGAAGCAATAATAAAAGAATCACGTGAAAAAGGAATAAAAATTAGAAAAGCAGAAATTGGAAACGTTTCAAAACGGGATATAACGGAAGCAGCTGCAACACTTGACCCTTTAAACAAAGTAATTTTTTCGTTTAATGTAAAAATACTACCTGAAGCAAAAGAAGAACTAGCAAACACAGACATTAAAATGTTTAACAAAGATGTAATCTATACTATCATGGAAGATTACGATGAATGGCTTGAACTTAAAAAATCAGAAATTGAAAAATCTAGAAGACAGGATTTTAAGCATCCGGGGATGGTAAGATTTTTGCCAGAATATGTTTTTAGAGTAAGTCATCCTGCAGTAATAGGGGTAAGAATACTTTCAGGACGAATAAAAACAGGAATGCGTCTCATGAAAGATGACGGAAAATCTGTGGGAACAATAAAAGGTATACAATCAGAAAACAAAGCTGTTGAAGAAGCAATACAAGGTCAAGAAGTAGCAATATCAATTGAAGGAGTAACAGTCGGACGGCAGATAAAAGGAGAAGACATACTTTTTACAGATATCCCCGCAAGTGATGCAAAAAAACTACGAGATATGGATGTGCTAAATCTGGATGAAAAAGATGTTTTAAACAAAATATTTGAAATTAAAAGAAAAACAGATAAATTCTGGGGCATGTAAAAACAAATTTTTTTGAAAAATATTCATATTATTGAAACACTATTCTATTAGTTATAAAAAACATAATAAAGAACTTTATATTTCGGGGTATCCAATGGCTCAGGATTCTTTAAAAACAATAAAAAATGAAGAACAAAAAGCAGTTGAAAAAATTCAGATGGCAAAAAAAGACGCAGAAACAATACTTGAAAACGCAAAAAAAACTGCTGAAAAACAAAAACAAAAGATGATTCAAGATGCAAAAAATAAAGCTGCAGAACAAATAAAAAAAACAGAAGAAAAAGCAAAAGATGAAACACAAAAGATAAAACAAGACAGCAAAAAAGAAATATCGGCTATAAAAAAAGACTCTGAAAAAAATATTTCAAAAGCAGTTGATATAATACTTAATGAGATAGAAGAGGAGGAATAAGAAATACTTTTTCCAGCTCTAATGAAAAAGGTTTCAATTGTTGTTCATCAAAACTATTTAGAAGACTTCATAAAAACATTACACCAAGAAGGTTTAATCGAAATAATTAACATAAGTAAAAAAGAGCCTGAACTAATAAATGAAAATGAAAAAGCATCTATTAATTCTGAAGCAGAAACATGTGCACTTTATGAACTCAGAATTACAAGACTTATTGATATTTTAAAAAAAATAAAGCCAAAAAAAAAGGGCTTTAAATCAATGCTTTCACCGGAACTTCCAGAGATAAAAACAATTGAAGAATCTTCTTTGGATGAACTATATTCATTTGCTGAGGGTTATTTATCTAAAACTGAGAAACAAATCATTGAGCGTGAAGAAAAATTACAAAGTTTAAATGAACAAAAAGAAAAACTTGCACAAGACCTTGAAAAAATAAAATACTTAACTGATTTTGATTTTAAATTTTCAGATATAGGTGAATCTGAATACTTAATTGTAAAAGTAGGAATAACAAAAGATTTAGATTTCATTAAAGAGCAAATAAAAAGCATAAACTCTGCAACCTTGTTTTCTAAACAATTTGGAACAAAAAAGAAAATAGAATGGGCGGTATTAATTGTTGCACATAAAAATTATCTAGATGAAATCGAAAAGATATCAAAAGCTGCTCTCACAGAATTTTCTTTTGATATTGCAACAGGCACGCCAAAAAACGCAGTGTCTATCATTAATAAACAAATTCAAGAAATTGATCAAAACAAAAAAAAACTAATTGAAGAATTAAGAGTTTATGCAAAAAATCAGTTATCTGATTTACTTTCACTTCGTGAAGAAATACAGCTTGAAAGAGTAAGAAAAGAAATATCAAATAACTTTGCAAAAACAAAATCATCATATATGGTCAAAGGATGGATTTTAGAAAAAGATGAGAAAGCATTTGAAGATTTTATTAAAAAATCAACAAGTGAACATATAATCTGTAACTTTGAAAAACCTTCTGAAGAAAAAGATAGTCCGCCAACATATATTAAGACGCCGCGTTGGGCAGAAGGATTTAAAGGTCTTGTATCAATGTTTGCAACTCCAAAATACAACGAGATAAATCCAACTATTATAATGGGTATATTTTTTGTTTTATTTTTTGGAGTAATGCTGGGAGATGCAGGATATGGCCTGATTATATTTACTCTAGCGTTAGTTGGTTATTTTAAATTCGCAAAATACAGTGATATGATAAAAAACTGGTCTTTTATAGGTATTTGGATGGGTGTTGTAACAATTATTACTGGACTTCTTACTAACAGCTTCTTTGGAGATTTCATACCTCGATTTATATATGGTGATACAAATCTTCCGCTTTATAGCATTAACTTGTTTGGTATAAATTTACCTGCAAATCCGATTAAAGATCCAATAACTATACTTGTAATTGCATTAATCTTTGGTCTTATCCATCTAAATGTAGGAATTTTACTTGCAATAATTCAAGCATTCAGACAGAAAAAATATAAAGAATTGTTAACTAAAAAATCCTGTTGGGTAACTCTTCAACTTGGAGGAGGTATCTTAATTGGATACTCTATACTTGATTTTAAGTTTTCAGATTCAATTATTTTAATTGGTGCAGTATTTGTAATAATTGGATTGATTCAACTGTTTATAAGCGAGGGACCTATAGGTTTCTTTGGTATAACAGGCTACGTAGGTGATTGGCTTTCATATGCACGTTTATTAGCATTAGGACTTGCAACAGCCGGTATGGCTTTAGCATTTAATGTAGTAGCACAGCTTCTTGGAGAAATGATTCCTTTTATCGGCATAATTATCACAATATTACTTTTGATATTTGCACATTTAGTAAATCTCGGGCTTCAAGCACTTGGCGCAGGAATTCATTCACTTAGACTTCAATATGTTGAATTTTTCAACAGATTCTATGAAGGAGGCGGACATGAGTTTTCGCCTTTTAAAATACAAAGAAAATATACAAAAATAAAAGAAGAAAAATAAGAATAAAAAATGGAGGAAAAAATATATGAAAATGAGAAAAGCAGCAATATTTGCAATGCTACTAACAGCATTTTTATTATTTGGAAGTATAGTAGCACTTGCACAAGAAGAAATAACAACAGAAGAAAATAACCAAAATAAAACAATGGTAATACTTGGTTGTGCACTTGCAATAGGAATAGCAGGTATAGGCTCTGCAATAGGTCTTGCACTTGCTGGATCGTCTGCAGTAGCGGTTACCGCTGAAAAACCAGAACTGTTCAGCAAATGTTTAATCTTGCAGGTTTTACCAATGACACAATCAGTATATGGGCTTTTAACCGCCATCCTTTTAATGATGGGTGCAGGGCTTCTCGGCGGCGCGGATGCAACAGTTACATCTCTTATGGGCGTAGGTGCTGTATGGATTGGTCTTGCCGTAGGACTTACTGGAACTTCTGCGATAAATCAAGGTATGGTTGCAAGTTCATCAATTAGTGCCGTTGGTAGAAACCCAGATGTTGCCTCAAGAGGAATTATATTTACTGTTATGCCAGAAACCATTGCAATCTTTGGCTTATTAGTAGGTATACTTTTAATGGTGGGGTTAGGACTTCTATAGATAATTGGAACACTGAGAATATGTCAGCAGAAAAAATCATTGAACAAATAAAAAAAGATGCAGAAAAAGAAATAAAACAAATTCAAAAAGAAGCAGAAAAAACTGCTCAGATGATAATACTTGATGCAGAAAAACAAGCAAAAGAAGAAGCAGAAAAAATATTTGAACACGGCAAAAAACAAGCTGAAAACACGCATAGGATAATTATTTCCAAGGAAAACCAGAATATAAAACGAGAAATCATGAGTATAAAAGAAGAAGTTATCGAAGACTGTTTTGTAAAAGCACATCAGAAACTTTCAATAATTAAAGGAAAAGAATACGAAGATACAGTATCTAAATATGCACAAGAAGGAATAAAAAAACTTGGTAAAGATTGCAGTGTGCTAATATCAAGAAGTGAAGACAAAAAAATAATAGAAAAACTAGGTCTAAAAGCATCAGGAAACATTGAAGCATCTGGAGGGATAAAACTAGTCTCAAAAGATGGAAAAATAACACTTGACTACACATTTGACGGCATACTAAAAAGGCATAAAGACAAAATAAGAAACAAAGTGGGAAAACTGCTTTTCTCAAAATAAAAAATATGAGGGTATAGATGTTAGAAGAATTGTTTAACCCCGCAGGATATCTATTCTGGATATTCATAATTGCAGTTATAGCTGGGGCTATAGCAATACTATCTAGACCTTTCTCCACTTATGTAAAATTTGTTTATCCAAATGCCAAATATGAAGCAATGGGAAACCCGCATGTAACTGAAAAAAACCTAAGTAGCCTTATTGAAAGTAAAAACCTAATCGACTTCAAAGAAAGTATAAACTCTGCCAAAGACTACAAAATCACAGGAGATACAACATATGATATCCAAAAATCACTAGATGACACATTTTATCAAACTATTGAAATGATGAAAAAAGATAATTCCAAAAAAATGCATAGTTTTTATGATACATATCTTGAAAAAATAGATATGTATCTTGTAAAAAAAGAACTTAGAAACAAGCTTAAAAATGAAACGGTAGATGAAAAAAGCATTGAAAATGCAATTCTGCCTTCTACAAAAAAACTATTATACAACATCAAAGAAGCAAATAAAGAAAACCTTTCACAGCTTTTACTAGATTTTGGTTTTCATAAAGACATTGCAAAAGAACTTGCAAATGAAAAAATAGATTATATGGAAATAGACAACGAAGTTGACAAATACATAATAAATAAATTCATTAAAGTAAAAGTTCCATATAGATGCGAACAAGGCAAAAAGAATTTCATTAGAACATATCTTGATATCTACAACATAAAGTTTGTACTAAGATGCAAACAACTTGGTTTTGCAAAAGATACATGTATGAAATATTTTAATGGAGAAGGTAGAGAAATAGCTAAATGGAAATATGAACAACTCTCAGAGCTTGAAGGAGTTGCACAAGTAATATCAAATCTTGAAGGCACATCATATTATGAAATATTAAAAAATTCAATCGAAGAATACAACAAAGAAAAAACTGTTCAGATCCTTGAAAATCGTCTTGATTCTTTATTTTTAAAAATGCTAAAAGATATCTCAACTCAAAACTACAGCACAATTGGGCCAACACTTAGATTCTTAGTTTTCAAAGAATATGAAATACAAAACCTCAAAGTTATAGCAAAAGGTGCTGCAGAAGGACTTTCAAAAGATTTTACTAAAAAATTCTTAGTTTTGGAGGATACAGCATGAAACTTGCAGGTTTATGCGACAAAGATACAGCAACAGGTCTTAGGCTTGCAGGTGTAAAAGAGTTATTTATAGCAGATAAAAACGAACTGTCACTTTGGAATAACATTAAAGAAAAAGATGATATTGGAATACTTTTTATCACAGAAGAAATAGTAAAAACACTTGGCAATCATCTTAAAGATTATCGTTTAATAAATAACATTCCAATCGTAATTGAAATACCTGATAAGAAAGGAAGGAAAAAAGATCATATCGATTTCGTAAGTCATCTTATTAAAAAAGCAGTTGGAATAGAAATAGATAAAGAAAAAATAAAATAAAAGTTTGGAGGAAAACAACATATGAAAAAAGAAGCCACACAAGGTAGAATAATACGAATTTCAGGCCCTGTCATAGAAGCAGATGGAATGCGCGGGACAAAAATGTACGATGTGGTAAGAGTTGGAGATGAAAATCTAATCGGTGAAATAATCCGTTTAAATCAAGATAATGCAATAATCCAAGTTTACGAGGATACAAATGGTCTTATGCCTGGTGAAAAAGTAATATCTACAAATGAGCCGCTTTCTGTTGAATTAGGTCCAGGCCTTCTGACAAACATCTATGATGGAATACAAAGACCACTACCAGATATTGTCAAAAAAACAGGTGAGTTTATCACCAGGGGTGTCGAAGTACCGGCACTTGATAGAACAAAAAAATGGAATTTTAAACCCATTGTAAAACCAGGCGATATCGTTCAAAGTTGTGATGTAATAGGCACGGTTGAAGAAACATCCATTATTATTCATAAAATTATTATCCCTCCAAATATAAAAGGTAAAATTTTAGAAATTGAAAAAGAAGGAAAATATACAGTTGAAGATACAATATGTGTTGTTTCAACTCAAAAGGAAGATATTGTGCTTAAAATGATGCAACGCTGGCCTGTTAGAATGCCAAGGCCTGTTTCAAAGAAATATGATCCGGGTATACCACTAATAACGGGTCAACGTGTAATTGATACCTTTTTTCCGATTGCAAAAGGTGGAACTGCGGCAATCCCTGGGGGGTTTGGCACTGGAAAAACGATAACTTTACACCAGCTGGCAAAATGGAGTGATGCTCAAGTTGTTGTTTATGTTGGATGCGGTGAGCGTGGAAATGAGATGACTGATGTTCTTCGTGAGTTTCCAGAGCTTAAAGATCCAAAAACTGGTGAGCCACTTATGAATCGTACTGTTCTTATTGCAAATACAAGTAATATGCCTGTTGCTGCTCGTGATGCTAGTGTTTATACAGGTATTACTATTGCTGAATACTATCGTGATATGGGATACGATGTAGCACTTATGGCAGATAGCACCAGTCGTCTTGCAGAGGCTATGCGTGAAATATCAGGACGTCTTGAGGAGATGCCCGGTGAAGAAGGTTATCCTGCGTATCTTGCAAGTCGTCTTGCAGAGTTTTACGAGCGTGCAGGACGAGTTAAGCTTACATCCACCAAAGAAAAAGAAGGAAGTGTATCTGTAATGGGTGCAGTAAGTCCTCCTGGCGGGGATTTTTCTGAGCCTGTTGCACAAAACACTCTTCGTATTGTAAAAGTTTTTTGGGCACTTGATGCAGATCTTGCAGATCGTCGTCATTTTCCATCGATTAACTGGCTTAAATCTTATTCACTTTATCTTGATGAAGTTCAGAACTGGTGGAAAAAACAAGTCGGTGAAGATTGGTTAAAGCTTCGTACAAAAGCAATGGCTTTGCTTCAAAAAGAATCAGAACTACAAGAAATTGTAAAACTAGTAGGTCCAGATGCTCTACCCGCACGTGAGCGAGCTACTCTTGAATCAGCTCGTATGATTCGTGAGGATTTCTTGCAGCAGAGTGCGTTTCATGAAGTAGATACATACTGTCCGGGTAAAAAGCAATATGAGATGATTCGCCTTATGTTAAAATTCAATGATTTAGTAATGGATGCTGTTTCAAAAAATGTTCATATTGATGATGTAATCAGCATGAAAAGCCGTGAAAATCTTGCTAGAATGAAAAATGTTTCCAATAAAGAATTTGAAAAACAATTTGCAGAAACAGAAAAAGAACTTGAAAAAGAAATTCAGATTTTGATTAAAGGAGGTAAATGACGATGAGCAACAAAGACATAGAGTATACAACTGTTACTGAAGTTACAGGACCTCTTATGATTGTTGATGGGCTAAAAAATGTTGCATACAACGAAGTTGTAAAAATAAAACTTGCATCTGGTGAAGAGCGAACAGGGCAAGTACTTGAAGCATTTCTTGATAAAGCAGTCATTCAAGTTTTTGAAGGAACTAAAGGGCTTGACACTGATAAAACTAGTGCAAGATTTATTGGAGAGACCATGAAACTTGGTGTGTCAAAAGATATGCTTGGCAGAATCTTTAATGGAACAGGAAATCCAATAGATGATGCACCACAGATAATTCCAGATGAGCGTCGTGATATTAATGGAAATCCTATTAATCCTTATTCCCGTCAGTATCCACAAGAGTTTATTCAAACAGGAATATCTACAGTAGATGGTCTTAACACTCTTGTTCGTGGTCAGAAATTACCAATTTTTTCAGGTGCAGGACTCCCACATAACGAGATGGCTGCTCAAATCGCTCGTCAGGCAAAAGTTCTTGGAAAAGAAGAAAAATTTGCAGTAGTATTTTGTGCAATGGGAATAACTGCTGAAGAAGCAAATCTTTTTATTCGTGATTTTGAAAATACAGGTGCACTTGAGCGTACTGTTATGTTTTTAAATCTTGCAGATGACCCAACAATTGAGCGGGTAATCTTGCCACGTATGGCTCTTACTTGTGCAGAATATCTTGCATTTGATCTTGATATGCATGTCTTAGTAATCCTTACAGATATTACAAATTATGCAGAGGCACTTCGTGAAATTGCTGCGGCTCGTGAAGAAGTTCCTGGTAGACGTGGTTATCCGGGTTATATGTATACCGATCTTTCAATGATTTATGAGCGTGCAGGACGTATTAAAGGTAAAAAGGGTTCAATCACTCAGATTCCTATGCTTACAATGCCTGATGATGATATAACCCATCCAATACCCGATCTCACGGGTTACATTACAGAAGGTCAAATCGTCTTAGATAGAAGTCTTAACAAAAAAGGTATTTATCCACCAGTAGCTGTTTTGCCGTGTCTATCTCGTTTGATGGATGGAGGTATAGGTGAAGGTAGAACAAGAGAAGATCATGCCGATGTTTCAAACCAGCTTTATGCAGCATATGCTGAAGGATGTGACCTACGCGATCTTGTTGCAATTGTAGGTGAAGAAGCACTATCTGAGCGTGATCAAAGTTTCTTGCATTTTGCAGATGAATTTGAAAAACAATTTGTCCAGCAGGATAAACATGAAGATAGAACAATACAGCAGACCCTAACAATTGGTTGGAAGTTACTTTCAATGCTGCCAAAAGCAGAACTTAAGAAAATTGATGAAAAATACATTAAAAAATATCATCCTGAAAAAATAAAGAAAGAGTAGAATAATATGGCAGAGCAGATAATGGAGGGTGTAAGCCCTACCAGAATGGATTTACTTGATATTCGTAAAAAATTAGTATTAGCTGAAAAAGGACATAAACTCTTAGAAGAAAAAAGAGATGCTCTTGTAGAAAAATTCTTTGGAATAATTCACAAAAGAACTGAACTTATAAAACAACTTGATTCTTATTTTTCAAATGCTTTTTTATCACTTATCCAGTCACAGATGATACTTGGTGAAAAAAAAGTAGATGAAATCTCACATGTGACACCAGATATTGGCACAATTGATATTGAAACAGACAATATTATGGGTGTAAAAATACCAAAGATGAACAAATCACAGATTAAACAAGAGCTTGAGCCTAGTTATAGTTTTATTGATACTTGTTCAAAATTAGATGATGCACAGCAAGAATTCAAACAAGTTTTAACAAAACTTGTGGATCTAGCGGATTTAGAAGGAAGTATTAAATCACTAGCTGTTGAAATAGAAAAAACCAAGAGAAGGGTAAATGTACTTGAAAACAATCTTATTCCAAAGCTTAAATCAACAATTAAATATATTGAAATGCAACTTGAGGAAAGAGAAAGAGAGGATTTTTTTAGAAGAAAAAGAATTAAAGCTTTAATGGAAGCAAAAAAGAGTAAAAAATGAATAAAATAGAAGAAGACCCAATACTTGGAAGGTTTTTTGATACACCTGAAAAAAAGGCAAAATGGCTTGTTAGAATAAAATTTTTTTATATTCTTTTTATAATCTTTATGATTTTTGGTATCTCTTTTTTGCTTTTTTGGTATTATTTAAAATAAAAAAAAAGAATAAAGATTGTTTAGACGTCTTTTCCCATATCCCAAATTGCTTTTAATGCAAGACATGCAACAATTGGTCCTACAAAGATTGCAATTGTAAATGATATGCTTTCTAGTATTTCTTTAACGCCGCCAAGATTTGTTGGTAAATCTCTGAATACTGCATACATAACAAGTAGTGCTATTCCGGCTATTAAAAAACCTGGTGTTTCTTTTTTTGTAATTGTTCCTTCTCCAAGTACTGTTAATAACCCTATTATGATACCAAGTATTACTAGTATCCAAGCAAGTATTCCAGATAAATCTGAACTAAATATGGGAATTGTTTCTGCCTTTCCATCAAGCTTCATTACTGCTTCGACTATTCCTAGAAGACCAGCTATAATTATTCCTGTTATAAAAGAATACATTCCTACTTTAGACATTATTTCATCTTTTAACATATTATATTTTTCCTCCACCAATATTTTTTAGTATAAAACTGATATCCTTAAATAAATATTTCTAATAACTATTGAATAAAAGAAAAATTGAAATATGGCTCTATTATACAACAGTTACAAAAGTTGTTATGAGTGTTTCCTTTGAATCATCAGGAAATTGCAGATATGGTGGACAAATTGACAGATATAAATAATGATAAAAAACAAATTAATGCTGAAAAATTAAAAGAGATGCAGCCTATTGATGAATGGATAAAAAATCAGAATTTTAAAACAACTGCTGATATAAAAGTTCCAGAAATTTTACTAGATCAAGTTATAGGTCAAGACAAAGCAGTAGATATAGTTCATAAAGCAGCAGAGCAGAAACGTCATGTTATGCTTATAGGCGATCCTGGCACTGGTAAATCTATGGTTGCTCGTGCTATGACTACATTTTTGCCTAAAGAAGAGCTTGAAGATATTATTGCGTATCCAAATAACGATGATTCTAATACTCCGCATATCCGTGTTGTTCCGGGTGGTAAAGCAAATGAGATAGTAAAATCTCAAAGGAATGAGGCGAAGAAAAAGAAAGAACAGCAGAACAGCATGATAATTTGGGTTGCGGTTATGATTTTTATGCTTGCAGCAGTAGCTGCTTTTTATCCTGTTTTAAATGGCACAGGAGAATTTGAATTTACTTACTTATTCTTTGGAGCTATTGCAGCGTTTTTTATTTTCTTGATTTTTTCACGTGGTGCTTTGATGCAACGTAATAATTTACATGGCGTTCCAAAGATTTTAGTTGCTCATGAAAAGAAGGATTTACCACCGTTTATTGATGCAACAGCAGCACACTCTGGTGCACTTCTTGGTGATGTTCGTCATGATCCATTTCAGTCTGCAGGTCTTGAAACACCACCACATCAGCTTGTAGAAGCCGGCGCCATTCATCGTGCGCATAAAGGAGTTCTTTATATTGATGAGATAAATACATTAAGTTTACCATCACAACAACATCTATTGACGGCAATTCAGGAAAAAAAATTCCAGATAACTGGGCAGTCTGAGCGTAGCTTTGGTGCAATGGTTAAAACAGAGCCTGTTCCATGTGATTTTATTCTTGTATCCGCAGGTAACCTTGATGCATTAAAAGGCATGCATCCTGCTCTTCGCAGTCGTGTACGTGGTTATGGATATGAAGTGTATTTAAACAGTAATATGGATGATACTAATGAAAACCGTGAAAAACTAATTCGTTTTGTCGCTCAAGAAGTAAAAAAAGATGAAAAAATCTCTGCGTTTGATCGTGATGCTGTATGTGAAATTATCCATGAAGCACAAAGACGTGCTGGCCGAAAAGGTAAACTTTCCTTGCGTCTTCGTGAGCTTGGCGGTCTTGTTCGTGCAGCAGGAGATATTGCTTATGAATCAGGCGATAAAATTGTTACTCAAAGTCATGTTCTTGAAGCAAAAAAGATTGCTAAATCATTGGAGCAGCAGGTAGTTGATCGTGCAATTGAACAGCGTCAGGATTACAGATCTTTTAAAACACGCGGTCAAGAAATTGGTGTTGTAAATGGTCTTGCTGTACATTCAGCAGATCCTTCAATGAGTGAATTTTCAGGTCTTGTCCTACCTATTGTTGCAGATGTAACACCTGCAGGTTCTCAATCTGAAGGAAAAGTTATTGCAACTGGTAAACTTGGTGAAATTGCAAAAGAATCTGTTCTAAATATTTCTGCTATTATAAAAAAATATATGGCTCATGATATCTCTAAAAAAGATATTCATATCCAGTTTATTGGAACATATGAAGGCCTTGAAGGAGATTCAGCAAGTATTGCTGTAACAACAGCAGTTATTTCAGCTATGGAAGGAATTCCTGTTTCTCAGGATGTAGCGATGACTGGTTCACTTAGCATCCGTGGTACAGTTTTGCCTATTGGTGGTGCAACAGCAAAAATTGAAGCAGCCGCAAAGGCAGGCATTAAAAAAGTAATTATTCCAAAAGCAAACCTTAATGATGTATTAATTGAGGATAAATACAAGGATAAAATACAAATAATACCCGTTGAAACGCTACCTGAAGTAATAGAACATGCGCTTGTTGGTAAAGGAAAAGAACAACTTCTCAAGAAACTTAAAGCGATGAAGCCACTGCAGATATCAGGTAAAATAGAGCTTGAATCCGAGAAAAAACTGACAAAAACTCAGATTAAAGAACAAGTTTCTTCAAAATAAAACATTTTATCTTCTTTTTTAATTAACGTTTTAAACAAACAACAAATATTGTTTTTTAGGTAAAAAACTATGAAAGCATTGTTTATCGGTCGTTTTCAACCATTTCATAAAGGTCATTTAGAAGTAATAAAGCACCTTTCAGAAGCATATGATAAAATACTAATTGGCATAGGCTCATCTCAGTATAGCAATGCTTTAGATAACCCTTTTTCTTCTGATGAACGAGTTTTGATGATAAAAGAGTCACTAAAAAAAGAAAAAATTACAAACTATAAGATAGTTTTGATACCAGATATACATAACCCTCCAAAATGGGTTGATCATGTTTTATCAATTACAGATGATTTTGATGTTGTAATATCAAATAATCTTTTAACAAAAAAACTATTTGAAGAAAAAGGTTTTAAAGTAAAAGAAACACTACTTTTTAATAAAAAAGAATATTCTGGTAAAGAAATACGTAAAAGAATTTCTGAAGATGAATCTTGGGAGCATCTTGTGCCTAAATCTTGTGTGCAAATAATCAAAAAAATAGATGGTTATAAAAGAATAAAAAACCTAAATGTTTAATTTTATAGCATTTTGATTTTTCTTAAATAATCTATAATGCCTGCAGTTAAGGTAGTTAACGCAGCAATTATTGATAAATAAAAACCTGTGCCGACACCCCAGGAGGCTTGCATATATGCAATATTTTTATCTGGCAAAATAACTTCTAAAACACCTTGATTTTGTAGGCTTCCAAGTGTAAGTTCTGTTATTTGTGACATACCAAATATAAAAGCACCTGCAAAAAGAATTAAAAACAAGATACTTCCGACAATCAAAATCAAAGCAAATCTTTTCTTATAAATTATGTTTGGTATGAAACTTAGGCTTATTAAAACAAAACCTGCGCATAATATTACTGCAAGTCCATTTAAAAAATTTGTAAAGATATCAGGTATGTTTGCCATATCGCGATAAACTATGTTTTTATAACTAATTTCTTCAATCATTGAAGCAGGCGATAAAAACATTTCAATTGTTTTTTCGGCGTTTATTTCAGCATTTGAGGCATATAGCGACCACCAGGGCAGCATAATTGATAATAATATAAGGCTGAGCGTTAATAGTTTCAAAAATGAATTCAAAGAGATTTTCTTGAAAAGCAGTAAAACAATAATTTGTATTATAAATATAATTGATAAAACAGTTATAATATT
This sequence comes from uncultured Thermoplasmatales archaeon, assembly GCA_964517155.1. Classification (GTDB taxonomy): domain Archaea; phylum Thermoplasmatota; class E2; order DHVEG-1; family DHVEG-1; genus PFL35. The sequence goes on along the minus strand of CAZFAZ010000027.1, from coordinate 19,389 downwards.
TGGAATAATAGATTTAACGTTTGTAACAATATTTATTTTTCTATCATTTGTTAAAAAAATATTTTTAAAACCAATTACATCTTGTTTTTCATAAACATAAATATTATATTCTCCAGGCGGAAGAGAAATTATTTTGTCTGGTGAGATATTATCTGTTATCTTTATTGATTCTCTGTAAATTGCAAGGTGTCTTTCATTTTTCTCAATAGCATTTCCTCTTGAATCAAAAAGAGATGTTTCTAGTTTATAAATTGCTTCAAAGGTAATATCTAAAATTTCTTTTTCAGATGGTATTTTAATAGGAAAAACCTGAGAGTAACTTGCATATAATATGTAAAGATTATAATCTGCTGCTGGTATTTTTTCAAATAAATATTTTCCATTTCCTATCTCTTGAGGATATATTTCAAATGGTAAAATCATGTCATTGCTTATCAGATATATCTTAGCATCTACTCCCGGCGTAAAACCATATGTATCTCGTATATCAAAAGATAAGTCATATACCTCAAAGGATTGCTCTATTTTATTTTTTAATATAGGAATTTCATAATTAATAACTTTAAAACCTTTGTATACGCCTTCTAAAGTATATGTTTTAAAAAATTTGAAGGGAACTGTAAAAATATTTTCATCGACCTCATTTGAAAGATTAGAGCAAATAATTGTGTTATTTGAATATATCACAAGTTGTACATCTTTTATTTTTTGATTTTTTTGATCAGTTATCTGAATTTGTATATCTCTTGGCCAGGTGCAGAAAATATCGACATCTTTATCAGTTGAAATATTGACTTTTTCAAATCCTATGAAACTTAATTCATCGTTACTTTTTTTCCTCATAATCTTTATGAAGTATTCTCCTTCTGAAAGCTTTGGAAATATAATTTTTGGTGCACCAATTAATATTTTTTGAGTATGACCTGTACATATGTATTCTCCATTTTTGTATAGTTCAGCATAAATTTCTGAAAGGTTTAGATTAGTTATTTCTGAAAAAAAGGGATGTGAAAAAAGCCTTGCAGTAAAACGAGGAATAACTTTTAGTGTGTAGATATTTCTATCTTCTTGTCCATCTGAATCCCATTCTTGCTTGTATCTATGTTTTATAAGAGTTTGATATATTGTGCTTTCCTTTGCTATTTCAGGATAACCTCCAGTTTGGGTTGTAAAAAATACTGCATCGTATTCAACTGTAAAACCTGCAGGTATAACAAGGTCATGTACACCATTTTTGTAAGAATTGCGTCCAAAGTTTATTGCAGCATAATCCATTTTAGTACCTATTGCATTTAATATTTCTTTTTCTGCAACTTTTATTTGTATTCCGTCTATTTCATTTTCGGGGTATTTTACTATATTTTTATTTTGTGAAAAAATAACTCCTTGAGCAAGTCCTTTTTCTCCTTCATCATATGAAAACCAGGCGTTTTCACCAAGTGTGCATTCATCTTTGGAGGATATTATCCATTCTCTTTCTTTTCCCTTCGGGTTGGTGTTAATATTGTATTCTTTTATGCTTCCCTCTTCACTGTATACATGTAAAAACGGATATATCTCACCAAAACGCATTTTTTCTATACGTTCACTTTTAGATTGATAAGAGATAATTGCACCATATCTTCCATCTACATCTGTAAGTCCTTTAACTGTACATTCTTCAAAGACTTGATGTTTGACATTAGCATTTATTCTTTTGTTCTCAGTTGGACAATAGTAGTATTTGTAAACAACTGTAGTTCTTAGATTTTTATCATCTGATTCACTTATTATTACAAATTCAACCATTAGATTTCCATCTATGTTTATATTTTTTGAAACAAGTTTCTGATCAGATGATATTTCATCTTTATCTTCAAATCCTTTATGATAAGCAAAACTAAATGAAACTGTACTTTCAGAGTTTGTTATGCCAAACTCTTTTGAGCCAGGTTTCATTTTTACAACATTGTTTGATAGACTCCGATAAAGAACTTTTCCTTTTTGACCAACGCCAAATACTACATATCCATCTTCAGTTATCTTATAGTAATCACCTTCAGCTGAGATGCTAGAGATTGGTTCATAATAATAGTATGAATCTTCTATAGATACATGATCGGTATATGATGCAGCCTCTTTTTCATGGCTGTCATAATATACAAAATATCTTTCTTTACCATTGGCAAAAGCTGGTATTAAAAAAACCAATCCACATTTTTTTATAATGTCTTTATTTTTTTCAAATACTGTGTCATATACTTGTGATTCGATTTCCTGCCAATTTTGTCCATTCCATACGACTACACGTATCGAATTTAGTTCGTTGCTTTTTCCCCAACAAGAATTTTTAAAATTAACTTCTATGTCTATAGGTTGAGATATTGTATATTTGTCATCTGTTGAAATTGGCAATATTATTTCTTGTCTGTATTTCCAATTTGCATTCCAGATTGGTGGTTCTTCTTGCTGCGCGTTAACGATTAAACTAATGTTTGATAAAAAAAGTAATAATATTATAGATACTAGCATTAGTTTTTTAAGCAGCAATAGGCTCCCCCTTCATTCAGGTTTTTTTCTATAATTATAAGTTGTTTTAGTAATATAATAATATTTTGTATGAAAATTTTTATATAATAGTTATAATTATAATTATTGTCTTTTTTAAAAGGCGAGGTGTGTAATCTGAATAAAAATATGCTATTGTTAACAACAGTTATAATCTTTTTATTGTTTTTCTCAGGTTGCACAGAACAAAAAATAATACCTTTAGATACACTTGAAGAAACTAAAAATATCCCTGCAAAAATTGTAATGAATTCTCCTGAAAAAGGATATTTTGATGAAACAATTAGATTTGATGCATCTGAATCATATGATCCTGATGGAAGAATAACATCATTTTACTGGGATTTTATGGATGATTCAAAAGAAGGGGAAACTGTAAATCATATTTTTAAAATAAATGATAATTATGACATTGAATATCCTGTTATTTATACAGTAACTCTTCAGGTGACAGATAACAATTCAACAATAACAACTTATACTCATGAGATAGCATTATATCCAAAAAACTATCTTTTTTATCTGACTTCTGGAAAACTTGTATATGAAAATCCAGTATTTTCTAAAGAAACAATAAAATCAAATAATTTATTAAATCTTAAAGATGAAAAATATCTGTTATATCAATTAGAAAAACCTATTACAATAACTAAATCGGTATGCAATATTACTCTTTTTTTAGAAAAAAACATATTGTCAAAAATAAATGAAATTAAAATTGAGTTGATAGATGATAAAGATAATGTGTTAAAAATCTTTGAAGAAAAAACAAGTCTTAATTTATGGACAAATAAAAAAATACAAATCAGAGAAGAAATAAATCAAGAGATAAACTTAAAATCTATAAAAATTTCAACATACAGCTTTTCATTATTAAATCAAATAGATATATTATATGGTGTTGAAACATCAAGCATTATTTTGTTTGAGTTTGAGTACTAAATTTTTAAAAAACCAAAATTAAAATAGGTTTTTTTCAATTAGATAAAAAGAAACAGGTGAAAAAAAATGGATGCGTTAGAAACAATTCTTACAAGAAGAAGCATTAGGACATACACAACTCAAAAAGTATCTGATGAAATCATAGAAAAACTAATAGAAGCATCGGTAAGTGCTCCCTCTGCAGGTAATCAGCAACCATGGCATTTTATAGTAATTGATAACAGGGAGATACTTGATAAAATACCAGATTTTCATCCAAATGCAAAAATGCTTAAAAAAGCTCAAAGAGCAATACTTGTATGCGGTGATTTAAATCTTGAAAAATATAAAGGGTATTGGATACTTGATTGTTCATCTGCAACACAAAACATATTACTTGCCGCACATGCCTTAGGTTTAGGTAGCTGTTGGCTTGGTGTTTATCCAAGAGAAGATAGAATAAAACATCTAAAAGAACTGTTTAAACTTCCTGAAAATATAGTTCCTTTTTCGATTATATCTTTAGGATATACAAATGAAAAACAGGATAAAGTTAAAAGAGAAACAAAAAGCAGAACTCATGAAAATAAATGGTGAAAAAAAACTATTTTTTATTCACCTATTATCTGGGCTATTAGATTTCTTGTTCTAGGTCTTGTATCAAGTTCTACAAATACAATTTGCTGCCATGTACCATGAACAATTTTTTTGTTACAAATAGGTAAAGTAATGCTTGGGCCCATAAGACTTGCACGTACATGCGAGTGGCCATTGTCATCATTCCAGGTTTCATGATGAGCATAATGCTCTTTTTTAGGTGCTATTTTTTCAAGGGCTTTTGGAAAATCTTTCTGCAAACCTGGTTCATATTCAATACTTGTAAGTGTTCCTGTTGAACCTGGGACAAAAACACAGGCAATTCCATTAGTTATTTTTGAGTCATTTACAACTTGCTGTAAATCATCTGTGATATCTATAATGTCAACTTCACCTTTTGTATCAACTTTTATTTCACCTGTAAAAACACTCATTTTTATCACTTAAAATTTTATTTTTTTACCAGATGCATCTCTTTTAAAAACACCGAAATCATGTATTTTTTTAAGTGTTTTTTCATCAAAAATAGGGCCTTCTGTGCATACTCTTAAACCTTCTCCAACACAGCATTGTCCGCATATGCCAAAACCGCATTTCATATAACGCTCAAGTGATGCTTGAAGAGAGATACCCTTTGATATATCCATCAGTTTTTTCATCATAATTTCAGGTCCGCAGGTTAAAATAAGATCAAATTTGTTTTCTTTGATGATATTTTTGGCAATATCTGTTGTAAAACCTTTTGTTCCTTGTGTCCTGTCATCAGTTGTAATATATAATTCTGCACTAGTTTCTTTTATTCTTTTTTCAAAGAATAACTCTTTTTTTGTTTTTGCACCAATTATAACAGTTGATTTTATTTTCTTTTTTACCGCCTCTTCAACTGCTGGCGCAAGCATTGCAATCCCTGTACCACCGCCTACAAAAAGTATTTTTTTACCCTTTAATTTAAAGCCGTTTCCATATGGTCCGCGGATGCCTATTTTATCTCTTTTTTTTAGGTTGAATAAAGCATTTGTTGCATCACCAATTTTTCGAAAAGTTATGCCTTTTATTTTGTTATCAATATATGAAACACTCATAGGTATCTCATCAATGCCTGGTATCCATATCATATAAAACTGACCAGGAATAATTTTTTCTTTATGTTCGAATTTAATTGTTTTTATACAGTCATTTTCAGTTTTTGTTTCTATGATTTTTGTAACAAACGGATAATTCATATATTTGCGACTCCAATTAATTCATTTATTTTTTTATAATTGTTGTTTTTCATCCAGTTTTGCATCTCTTTGCATATTTTATCAAATGCATTGATTCCTCTAAAGTATACTGCAGAGCCTATTTGGATTGCTGATGCACCTGCCATTATGTATTCTATTGCATCTTCTCCCGTTGTTATGCCGCCGACTCCTATTATTGGTATCTCAATTTTTTTGTAGATTTCATATACACATCTTATTCCAATTGGTTTAATTGCTTTTCCAGAGTACCCGCCTATTTTATTTGATAATATCGGTCTTTGTGTTTCAATGTCTATTTTCATTGCTTTTACAGTATTTATTGCGACTATCGCATCGGCACCGCCTTTTTCTACTGATTGTGCAATTTTAGATATATCTGTAAGGTTAGGTGAAATTTTTACAAAAACAGGAATTGATACAGATTTTTTTACATTTGAAGTTATCTCTTTTACAAGTTTTGGGTCAGATCCTATTTCAAGTCCGTATCCTTTTGCATGAGGGCAGCTCATATTAAGCTCCAAAGCATTTGCACCTGCATCCTGCATTTTATTTGCAAGTGTTGTAAATTCTTTGCTGTTTGAGCCAAATATGCTTCCGATAATTGGAATTTTTGCTTTTTTGAGTTTTACGAGTTCGTCTTTGAATTCATCGATACCTGGATTTGGAAGCCCCATTGCATTAAGTATCCCGCATTCTAGTTCAACTGCAGATGGATTAGAGTAACCTTCTCTTGGTTTTAATCCAATGGATTTAGTAACAATTGCTCCAGCTCCAGATTTAAAAATACGAGTCATGCTGCCAGCATCTTCATCCATTATTCCTGATGCAAGTATCGTAGGATTCTTTAACCTTAGATTTGCAATTTTTGTTGCGATTTCTACCAGGTTAACACCTCACCCTTAAAGTAAAAACAATTATTAAAAGATTGGCTTTTATATGCTTCTACAAAATATCAAGAGCAAGATTCCTTTATGTTGTTTTAACATTTTTGGAGTTTTTTCTTGTTGTATCTGTCTGTAGTTATTTAGCAAGCATTCTTGCAATAATAGATAAAATAAGTCCTATTGTACCAAGTGAAAAGAAGCTGCCTATTGTAAAACTATTTTGAGTAAAAGCAATTATTATTGATATTAACAAACCAATTAAGCCCATACCCGCGCCTAAAGTAATTAAAAATTTACCTGTTTTAACATTGTTTTTTCCGATAAGTAAACCACCGATAATTACTGTGATGCCACCTAAAGAGGCTATAAATATTATTATTACAAATACTATTTCTAAAACTTGGTTTCCTGGAAACTGTGAGGTTAAAAAATCTTTAATTGTTTCCCAAGTTACTGCTCCACTTATACCAGATATTAAAAGCAAAATACCGGCAATAATGGCAATAAACATTGCCTGGTTTTGTTTAGATGCCATTTTTAATCCTTTAGACTACAAATTCATCTTATTCGATTTCTCGTCTATGTAATGCCAATAATATGTCTCTCTCTCGTTCTAAATCTTTTACTTTTTTCTTTAATTGTTTTATTTCCTCTTGCAATTCTAGATTAGATTTTTCTTCTTCTTTATCATTTCTCATATTTTTTCTCACTTGCACTATTAGTTCAAAACAATTAATTACTTATAAAGTTCTCCTTAATTCTACAAAGAATAGTAACATATAGGTTATAGATATAATAATATAAGCTTTAAAACGCAATAGTTTTTTTCAATAATATTATAACAAACATTTATAGATATTTTCTTTCCGCAAAATAAATAAGATAATTGCATTTCCTAGTTTAGATTAAATGTATCTAATTACAAAATGGTTTGGAACATTCTTATGCGATAAAGATGGGGTCAAACAGCATATTCTTTTTCCAAAAGATGAAAAAAAACTTGCTGAAAAACTTTTAACGATAAATAAAGGACAAGTTTTACCTGAAGAAATAAAGCTTTCAAAGAAAAAAGATGTACTTGTTTCTGAAAAAAGACTTGAAAAGATTGGTAGTTATAATCCAGATGATGATTTTTTTAAAAATTTTATTTTAAAGCCCCAAGATTATGGTTTTGAATTTGATTTACTGCAAAAAGCATCATTAATTGCATCCCAAGAAAATGCAAGTGAAAAACTTAGTTCACCTGATGTTCAAATTGTTCAGATGATAAAAACGCTTGATGATTTTATTCAAACCTCTAATTTGCTTTTGGAAAGGCTTGATAGTTGGTCTGATTTTTGTCCATCTACTGATAGAATTAATCCTTTAAAAAATACTTATGAAACTGTTAATTCTGAGATAATAAATCTTCAAACTCAAATTGAAAAAGATATGGCTGTTGTTGCTCCAAATATTAGCAGTGTTGTAGGTCCTCTTATCGGCGCAAGACTTATATCTTATGCTGGTAGTCTTCAGAGACTTGCTATGCTTCCTTCTTCAACTATTCAAATCCTTGGTGCTGAGAAAGCTTTGTTTAGATTTAAAAAACAAGGTGGTCTTCCTCCTAAACATGGAGTGATTTTTCAGCATGCTTATATAAATAAATCTGGTAGGTCTGAACGTGGTAAAATTGCAAGAGTCTTTGCTTCAAAGATTTCAACAGCTGCAAAGGCTGATGCCTTTACTAAAAGAGATTTATCAAAAGATTTAAAAGAAGATTTACATAAAAAAATAAAAGACATTAGGAATCTATAAAACTATAAGTATTAGTTATTTATTTTTTGTAATATTAATAGATATCAAGTATAAAGTATTTGAAGAGGAAAAAGAAATGAGTGATCTAAGAACTGTTCTTAAGGATCTTGGTGGAATATTCATATTGACAGGGTTTGTTTCCCTTGTTGCATTAGTTGTACCTTTATATTTTGGCGAGTATGGCTCTAATTGCAGTTTTGATGGTATTGCTCCGTTATTGATTACTTCTTCTGTTTTCTTTGGTTTTGGTCTACCTTTTTATTATGTTTTTCGAAAGGCAGAGCCTACAAATTTTAAAAGTGCTATGGTTACTGCTGCACTTAGTTGGCTTTCAATATCTATTGTAAGTGCTATACCATTAATTTTGATACCTTATAATAAAGAAGAACTTCTTCACATGGATGCACTTTCAGCATTTTTTGAATCAATGTCTGGTTGGACTGGAACAGGTCTTACAATGGTTGATAAAGAAAATCTTTTGCCTTATACTCTACAGTTTTGGCGTTCTCTTATTCAATGGGTTGGTGGCGTTGGAGTTATTGTTTTGACTTTAAGTATTCTTGCTCGTCCTGGTACTGGTTCATTTGTATTATATAAAGGAGAGGCACGTGATCAAAAAACTCATCCATCTATTGTTTCAACGGTTCGTACTATCTGGTGGATATTTATTCTTTATACTATAATTGGTGTTGTTGCATTGACTATAATTGGTTTTGTAACATCTGATGGAATGAATTCATGGCAATCCTTGAATCACGCTATGACTGCACTTGCAACTGGTGGTTTTTCTGTAACTGATGACAGTATCACTAGTTTTGGGGTAATCAGTCAGATAGCTGTGGTGATCCTTATGATTTTTGGTGCGATTGCTTTTGCTGCGCATTATGATTTGCTTAAAGGACGTGTTAAAAAGTTTTTATCTGATCCTCAGTTTAAAGCACTTATTGCTTTGATAATACTTGGAGTAATTGGCCTTACTTATGTTAATTTAAAGTTACCTTATGTTAATGGAGATATTTTTCATTCTTTGAAAGTTTCTGGTTTTCAGTTTACATCAGCTATTACTTGTACAGGTTTTGCATCTGTTAATGTTATAGGTGGTGTTAATCCTGAGAGTTGGAGCGAAATTGCAAAATTAATCCTTGCATTTGCAATGATTATTGGTGGTGCTGCTGGTTCTACCGCTGGTGGTATTAAACTTTTCCGAGCAATACTTTTGTATAAGGGTGTCAGCTGGAGAATTAAAAGAGCTATTTCTACACCGCGCAGGGTTTTTGTTCATAAACTTGGTGGCAGATATCTTTCAAAAGATGATGCTTCAGATCTTATAAATGAAGCAGCAATTATTTCTTTTATATGGGTTATACTTCTTGCTGTTGGAATAATGGTTATAGGTGTGATATATCCTGGGAGAACACTTGGAGACATCATTTTTGAGGTATGTTCTGCACAGGGAAACGTTGGACTTACAACAGGTATAACTGAGATTACTATGCCTGCTACTGCAAAAGTTATGCTTATTTTTAATATGTGGATTGGTAGACTTGAAATTATTCCAATAATTGTGCTTGTAAAATCAATATTTGGAATTAAAAGAAATATAATTTAAAAAATTTCTTTATTCGTTTTTCTTAAGAATTGAGAATTGCTCATCTTGAAGTCTTTTTATATGAACATCAATCTGATGAATCGCAGTTAAAAGTTTGAGTATTTCTTCATCTTCTGGTGAAGGAGGGACTGATTCTTGTGGTTGTGCTTCTCGTTTTTTATGAAAATCAGTTTTAGTATATTCTTCATGTAATATTTCTCGCGCATCTTTAAGAGCCTTTATTTTATTGCTTAAATCTGTGATTTTTGGCATAGATGTTTTTCCTCCAAATTAAGCCTAGTATATGGTAATCATCTTTTGGCTAAAATAGTTTTACCATTAAAAAACCATGTTTTTAAGTCCTGTTTCTTCATCGGTTTGTCTTTTAAAGGCTACATTTGTTTTAAGTATCACGATTTCTCCGGTTATACTCACAATTGCATTTATGAAATGTCCACCAATCGCATTTTTTTTATCGTCACTTAGTACCGCATGTATATGTAAAACATATTCATTTTCTATTTTGCATATGTTGCCATTTAAGGATAAAACTTCTAGAGGTTTTTCAAAAACTTCATGTGAGTAATCGCCTTTGCATTTGAAGTAACCTAGTTCTACTTTTTCAAATTGACCGATTCCTGAGATGATAACACCTGAATCAATGTTATGTTTTTTGCATAGTTCTATTAATTCTTTATTTACATCTTCGCCTGGAAAAAGTTTGGCAAAAACAACGTTTTTCTTTTCAGTACTTTGCATTTTTTAATTTCCCTCCAAAAATAATTTTTTTTATTTCAATCTGTTTTTTACAAAATCAACTAGTTGTGTACGTGTAAATGGTTTCATTAAAAAATCATCTGTTTTTGTTGTGTCTATCTTTTTGTCAGTATCTGGTTTCATTGAGAAAAATGCAGGTATTTCTGTATCTGGAATGTTTGAATCTATTAGTATCAGTTCTAGATCTTTGTTGTGTTTTTCAATCATTTCAAGGGCGTCTCTGTTATTTTCTGCTGTAATTACTTGAAAATCTTTTTCTAAATATGATTTAACATCTGATAAAATGTGTGATTCATCATCTATAATCATAACTGTTTTCATATCCCATCAACTTTAATATAAAATATAGATTTTAAACTTAAATCTTTCTAATAAAAAAATAAGGGGGTAATAGAGAGGGTCAATGAATGCAAGAAGAGGTGAATTAAAATTCTTTGACCCCCTCCACGGTTATTTGTTCAATGTAAATCTTATCTTATAAAAGCTGTAAGCTCTTCATAGTCACCTATGAAAAAGTATTCTTCGCCATCTTTTTCAATGAGTCCTTTTCTCATTCCAATATGAAATAAAGAGTCGTTAATCTCAATTGTTTCATTTTTTTCATCTGTTTTATAATTTATTTTATACATTTATTCTCTCCAAACCTGATAATATCTTAATTTTTGGCATTTATAGTATTTAACTATATGCTATTAAAAAGACAAAATGGTAAAATACGCGTATTGACGAAATAACAGAGTTTATCTTTTAAAGGAGTAAGTATCTACATATATAACTGCACGTTCATTTACACTAAATATTTAAATAATATCTAATTGTTTTAAATGTTAAAAATAAAAATATAGGAGAGAGGATGTAAAAATGGAAACAATATTTAGGAAAATAGGAAGTTGGCTATTTTTGATAGGTATATTAATATCAGTAATAGTCGGACTAGTAGCTCAGCAAATGTGGTATGATACAACAACACAAACAGTCATGTATCCTACATACATATCTATAACATTAGCTGTGCTAGGCTTTGTTGTAGGAGTACTGTCGTTCTTTGCAATAGGCAATATAACACACGATAGAATCCCAACATTTTTGATAGCAGCACTAATATTAGTTGGAATAGGTGCAACTGGTCAAGCTTTTGCAAACTTGGACGTAATTGGACAATACTTTGCAAATATTGCATTTACATTAGCGATATTTGCTGCACCAGCAGCAGGTCTCTTAGCGATAAGAGCAATTTGGGATGCTGGTAAAACAGAAGATATAGAAAAAGTAATTCCAAAAATAAAATAAATAAAACAAAATAATTTTTCTTTTTTTTCTTTATATCTTTTTATAAAATAATTAATGGCTTTTATTTGAATCCTTCATTGAAATATTTTAATGCCCATTTATATACGCTTGCTGTAGCCATAGTCATTAAACCAGCCATAAATCCTATTAATATAATAACCATGGCCGACATTTACTTTTTCACCACCACATTCATAGAAGAAAAAACATTTAGATCAATATTTTCACACATTTTTAATTCACCTCTTTTATAATAAAAGGTTAACAGTGATATAGTTAGTCTATATCATGTTATTATTTGTCATTACTAATATTTAATACTTTTCAGTAAAAACGTCAAAATGAAAAAATAATTAAAATTATACAACAAATTTTATAAATAAAATAAATTGGAAAAAATATATTTTTAATCCATTTTATAAGAAACAAGCCCTGAAAGCATCTTAGGGAGAAAATAAGTAGATTTCTGAGGCATATGCTCCCCAGCATCAGCAATAGCTTTAAGCTCATTTATTTTTGTTGCATTCATTAAAACTGAAAAATCATATTTTCCTTGGTTTACAAATTTTACAGCCTCGTCATCAACACGAGTGTACTTTACATGATCCTCAAGATTATCCTGAGTTATACTCAGTATCTCTTCTAAAACAATTTTATGAAGAATGGATACATCAAGCGTACGCCAGGTCTTTGACCTATCAAATGCAAATTCGTCCATTACTTTTTCATCTTTTAAAGTTAAAACATAATATTTATCTTTTGTATACAATGCAAACTTATGTTTATCTTTTGTTTTAATATCTATCATAATCTTTTTACTAACAGCATGTACCTCTTCTGCATCAACTGTTTTTTCTTCAACTGTAAAATATTTTTTTAGTTTGTCTAAAGAATCTTTAATATCAACATTGCTTTTTTTGATAAATCTATGAGTCGGCAGAATTGATAAACCTTCATCAAACATGTTTGCAAGAATAACCATAATAAAATTAAACGGTGCAGAACTGCTTTTATCACCTGTTTTTTCTTTCATTTCATTTGCATAGTTTATAGCAGTCTGATATCTATGATGTCCATCTGCAATAAATAATATTTCATCTTTTAGTTGATTTTGTATAACTGAAATTGTTTCTTTATCATCTACCTTCCAAAGTCTATGTTTGAATCCATCGTAACCTTTTACATCAATTATTGGCGTCTTTATAGTTTTGTCAATTGCTTTTCTAATTTTGTCTTTTTCATCGATATATAATAACTGTATCGGCTCAAGATTTGATTTACACGCACGCATAAGGTTTAATCTATCTGCTTTTGGCTTAGAAAGTGTTTTTTCATGTGCTTTAACAAGCTTGTATTCTGGATCTATTTTTAATAAAACAAAAAAACCATTCATTGTTTTTTTACTTTTTTCAAGTTCATAATCTATTTTATATGCAAAAATAGCCGGTTTATCAGATTTTATAAGTGTTATATCATCAAGCCATTCGTCATAAAGTTTTTTTGCTCTTGTATATCTATTGTCTTTATCATCGTCAGTTTGTTTTATTTTGTTTAATATTAATCTTACATAGTTTTTAGAATGTTTGTTATACAGCTCTTCTTGTTGCTCTTCAGAGATTATATCATATGGTGGTGACATTACATCATCTAATTTTTTTATTTTTTCTTTGTTGTAGGTTATACCATTAAATGGAAAGACTTCTACCATAAATTTTACCTCCCTTCAAAAAGGTTTTTTACCTTGAATACTATTTTGCATTAAAAAAGTTACTAAAAAGAAACATTTTATATTTGGCAAGCAAATACTTTTATGTGATTATACATGAAATATAGAGATATTATTACATTGTTTGTTGCAATTTTTTTCTTTTTATCCTTAACATATACAGTTGGTGTAAGTCCTAGTATTTGGCCTGTTACAGTTATCTTATTTATTTCATTAGTTTTTATTGTTTATAAGCTATGGATTGAAAAATAACTTTTTTCAAAGACAATATTTAAAATAGACCTGTTTTTATCTGCTCTTAGAAAATGATAGATATATTAGATAACAAAAACATATTAGAAACGACTGAAAAAATACTTTCAGAGCATGATTTATGCGATAAATGCTTAGGAAGATTTTTTACAAAGGCAAAAAAAGGTGTTTCAAACAAAGATATAGGAGGTTATCTAAGAAAAAAAGCAGGTTTTAATAAAAAAATAAAATCTGCTGATTGCGAATTATGCCAAGGTTTATCTGATGAAGTTGATCATTTCTGTAAATTAATTTTAGATTCTTTAAAAGGTTATGAGTTTAATACTTTTTTAATTGGCTGTAAAATTGATGAAGATATAATTGAAAAAGAAAACGAACTTATCACTCTTACAAAATCTGAGTATTCTGAGAGTATTAAAAATGAACTTAATAGAAACATTGGTTTAAAACTAGAAAAAAAACTAGATAAACTTGTTGATTTTGAAAAGCCTGATATTATGGTTATTTTAGATACTTCTTTTGATTTAATAAATCTTCAGATTGCATCATTGTTTATCTATGGCAGATACAAAAAATATACAAGGGATATGCCTCAGACAAAATGGTTTTGTAAAATATGTTATGGCAAAGGCTGCAGAAAATGCAATTATACTGGTAAAATATATGAAAACAGTGTTGAAGTACTTGTTTCTAAAGAAATATTAAAGGCTACAAAAGGAACTGATGAGTCATTTCATGGAGCCGGTAGAGAAGATGTAGATGTTCGTATGCTTGGCACCGGACGGCCTTTTGTTTTAGAAATCAAAAATCCAAAGATTAGAAGTATTAACTTAGATGAGTTAAAAGAGAAAATAAATAGTTCAAATAAAGGTTTTATCCAAATTGATAATCTTAAATTTTCAAATCGTGATGAAATTGCAAGAATTAAAAACGCTGGTTTTAGAAAAAGATATAGGGTTGTTATAAAATCAGATACTATTTTAAATAGCGAAAAACTTAAAAAGGTGACATCTTCATTACAGGGCTTAAATATTAACCAATTAACACCATTAAGAGTGGCTCATAGACGAGCTGATATGGTTAGAGAAAAGCATATATATAGTTGCATAGTTGAATCTGTAGAAGATACTATTGCAATACTTTCATTGGAAACCGAATCTGGCACCTACATAAAGGAACTAGTAACAGGCGATAATGGAAGAACAAAGCCTAGTATCACAGAGATAATTGGTTCACCCTGTAAAGTCGTTGAACTTGACGTAATAGAGATCAAGGGGGAATAAAGATTGGTAAAAAGATCCAAGGGAATAAGAAGTAAAAGTAGACAGATACTTAAGAAAAAACCAAGAAACAAGGGTTTAAAATCAATTACAAGAGCACTTCAAGAGTTTGTAGAAGGAGAAAGTGTAAATATTGTAATAGATCCAGCAGTTCACAAAGGCATGCCACATATTCGTTTCCATGGATATACTGGCAAAGTGGAAGGCAAACAAGGAGAATCGTATCTTGTTGGAATAAACGATGGTAAAAAACACAAGATACTAATCATAAAACCTGATCATTTAAGGAGAGTGCAGTAAATTGGAATCAAATGATCAAATGATCAAACCTGTTACACTTTCAGAAGTTAAACATATTCTTAAAAAAGTAAGTAAAGAGAGAAAAGAAATGCTTTATGAGCAGAAGATTGCTCTTGAGCATGCAACTAAATTTGTAAAATTACCTGTTAAAAAAACAGAAGATATGATTAAAGAGTTATTAGAAGTTAAAGATATAAACGAGATAAGCGCCGTAAAAATAGCAGATATTTTACCAAAAACAGAAGATGATGTAAGAACAATATTTGCAAAAGAAAGAATAACAATAACAGGAAATGAAATTAAAAAAATACTTGAGATAGTTGCAAAATATAATATAGAATAAAAAGAAGATAAAAAGGGGGTTTAAATGTGGAGGATTATGTATACGTTTTAGATTATCTACCTAAAGGAAGAGGAGATTTACCTCCGCATAAAAGGTTTCCAACGGTTTACAGCATTGGTGAAAACCAGTTTACACTTTTAGAGCTTGTACCAAAAAAAGACGCAAGTTTTACGATTGGTGAGCGTATATTTGTTGGAAAAGATCCTATTCTTAGAAAGAAAATCGCCAAAATCAAAGGTAGAATTAACTATGATGATATGACTTCTACAGCACATGGCGAATTACCATATGTATTACTAGATATGGTTAATGATCAAAAAGAAAGATTTCTAAAGTTTTTTAATGAAGCCCCAGCAATTTCCACGCGTTTTCATGTACTTGAGCTTTTACCAGGTCTTGGTAAAAAAATGATGCATGATATACTTGATGAGCGCAAGAAAAAACCTTTTGAAAGTTTTAAAGAGATGTGTGATAGAATTGATTTTCTTAGAGCTCCTGATAAACTTATCGCAAAAAGGGTAGAGCTTGAGCTTACTGACCCTGAGCAGAAATATCGTTTGTTTACAAGACCTCCTATCGCAAAAGGTTATTATTAGTATGAAAAGTAAACTTGGTCAGAATTTTTTAATTGATGAAAATATTGCCAGGCTTGAAGTAAAATATGCAGATATATCAAAAAATGATATTGTTCTTGAGGTAGGACCTGGTAAAGGTATTCTTACAAGGTTTCTTGCCAAGAGCGCAAAAAGAGTAATTGCAGTTGAAATAGATAAAAATCTTGTAGAATCACTTGAAAAGATTTTGCCGTCAAATGTAACTTTGATTAATAATGATATTTTAAAGCTTGATTTTGAAAAGCTGCCTAGGTTTAATAAGGTTGTTTCAAATTTACCTTATCAGATATCTTCACCTTTTACATTTAAACTTCTTGAGCATAGTTTTGATTTAGCAGTATTGATTTATCAGAAAGAGTTTGCCGAAAGAATGATTGCAAAACATGGCAGTAAAAAATATTCTAGGTTATCTGTAAATATTTATTATAAGGCAGAATGCAGTCTTTTAAAAGTTGTTTCTAAAAAAGTATTTAATCCTGTTCCCAAGGTTGATTCTGCGGTAATTAAGCTTGTCCCAAGAAAGATTCCTGCTTTTTGCGTTGAAAATGAAGAGTTTTTCAAAAATTTTGTAAATGTTTTGTTTTCACATAGGCGTAAAAAGATTAAAAATATTATAAAAGATAAGTATGATTTGTATTTAAATAATAAATTATTTGATGATAAAAGAGTTGATAATCTGTCTCCTGAAGAAATAGGATTTTTAAGCGATATTGTCTTTAAAGAGAAAATGTGATATTTTTGCATTTTTTGTTTTTTTCCATATTGTAATTTTACCTCGATAAGTATTTATACTAGAAATGTGAAAAGTATAACTTAGTGGTTGATGGTATGGAAAAGAAAATTATGATTGTGGATGATGACCCGGATATCCTTATAAGCATCAGGAAAATATTTGAAAGAGAAGGATATGAAGTCTTCACAGTTGATAGTGGTATGGACTGCATTAAAGAGTTAGAGCGCGGTTTTAGCGGCATAGTACTTATGGATATCATGATGCCTTTTATGGATGGTTGGGATACTATCGAAGAAATTAAAAATAAGGGACTTACAAAAAATGTTGTAATATCTATTCTTACTGCAAAAGGAACCGCAGATCATGAGAAACTGAAAGGTCTTCAGCCGTATATTTATGATTATATTACTAAACCCTTTGATGTTAGGCAACTAGTTACAAATGTAAATAATATTGTTGCTAGTTAAAATTATTATTTTGTTAGGTTCACATCTCTCCCCCCCTCTCTCTTTTTTTTTATTAAACGGCTAAGGGCTTTGTGTAAATAGTGGCACTTGTGTAAAAAGTAAGGATTCTGTGTAAAAAGTCTCATACACATTTTAAATTCCTTATTTTACAATTAAAATGATAAGTTTTTAAAGGAAAAAGTGTTATTCGTATGATAAAGGGGTAAACAGAATGAATGAAAAATTACCCAAGCCAATATCCAATAAAAAATTAATGATTCCATTTATTGTAATAATATTGCTCGCCATTATAGTAGCTGGTGTTCTTTTATTGAGTAACTCTTCATCGGGGGCAGATACGAAAATCACTTCTGTAGATATTAATAAAAATCTTCCTAACTTCACCGTTACTGTTCATTTAAAAAATGTTGGTGACAAAGGAGATACAATCAGTGTAAAAGCGTATCTTTTTAGTATTGGTTCTTCGGATTGGGCTTGGTATACTGAAGATTTCGAGACAAAAACAATCGGTTATATAGATTCAGGAGATACTGGAACAGCAACATTTAATTTTCAAATTCTACGTAATCGTGATATGGTTGATAAATATAAAATAGTAGTTGTAGCTGAAAGTCCTTCTATTGAAGGTAGTAAAAACAGAGAACTCGACTCAGGTGATGCTCGTTTTACTTTCTCTTTTCATGGGACTGATATTTACACGGAAGAATTTTTCAAATAGAGGGTCGCTAATTAGCCTTTGCTTTCATGGCATTTAAAACTGACGAAAATAAAACCTTGTGATTTTTAGGATACTTTCAGTTCTTTTCATCTGTTGATTTTTTTAAGTCTATAACATTGTTTAACATCACCGAGTTCTTTAATCCATTTATCAGCATTTTTCTTTGTATATGAATGATATTGTTTGCGACAAGATGTATTATCTGTTCATGCTGAAAAACGATGAGTTCTTGGAACATTATCACAAGCGAAGCAATGCAGAAAGTACCGTTCAGATGATAAAATCGAAGTTCGGCGATTTTGTCAGAAGCAAAACCTGGACGGCACAGGTGAACGAAGTTCTCTGTAAAATCATTTGTCATAACATCTGCGTGATTATCCAAGAAATGCACGAATTAGGAATTGAACCCGATTTCCATATGCGAAATAATTAGTGCCTTTCTATTTTTCCATTAATTCATTTATTATCTTGATGATTTTATGATTAGTTTCTTGATAAATTCTCTCATCTCTTGAAACACCATCTTCGATATTCAAAAAATCAACAATGCCTTCGATTTTATGATTCTTGTTGTAATCGACATTTATGCAGAATATATCGTTATTTCTTTGACAATCCTTTGATTTTGGAATCACTTTGCCTACTGCTCTTATTCTCACCTCATTTCTACGAATTATAAATGATTTAAGATAAACAATATCCCCTTCCTTAATACCACGAAATACATCTTGAAACCTTTGTCTATTAGCGATTTCACGGTTTGTTGGTTTATCTAAAGATGCATGAATGCATGCTATTCTGTTATCGATAAATTCATCAAAATGTTGATGTGGTCTGCTTTTCCACCAAGAACCGATACCATAGTAATTTATCATTTTCTCCCTCAAAACACGATAGAGTTGTTAATATTTAAACCTCCCTCTTGTGGCAGAATCATTATTATCCCATTAAATATTCTGTGTAAAAAGTAACCAGTCTGTGTATAAAGTCAGTGATTTTCCTTACTTCTTACACAAAGCCACGGCTAAGCAAGTATTTAAATAATAATTTTTGATTTATATATTGATGCACTGTGAATGTTATTGAAACTAAAAAACTAACTAAGTTTTATGGTAAAATAAAAGGTGTAGAGGATCTTACTTTTACTGTTAAAAAAGGCGAGATTTTTGGTTTTTTAGGCCCAAACGGTGCAGGTAAGACTACAACAATCAGAACTCTTTTAGGATATCTTACTAAAACAAGTGGAGAAGCATATATTTTTGGTAAAAACATAGAAGACAACATTGTTGAAATTAAACGAGAAGTAGGATACAT
>CAZFAZ010000026.1:0-24179 GCA_964517155.1 uncultured Thermoplasmatales archaeon | reverse complement strand
GGACATCTAGTCCAATAAAATACTTCTTGTTTTTCATGTTGCATCATCTCAATTTGGATATGCAACACAACCTAATCAAGAATTATCATACCATCTTTTTATTTTTTTTGTTATTTGTTTTTTAGTTAAAAAAAGAAAAAGTGAAGATTAGTTGAATAAAGTTAGTTATAATCAAAACTACCAGATGAATAATCGCTGTCTGAAGAGCCACCGCGATTTCTTTTATATTGTTTAAAATCTTTTTGTTTGGATACTACTACAACGTTTTTTCTGTGGCCGACCAATTTTTGGAGTTTTTTTGTCGTGTCATTCATTTTTTTTTATCCTCCAATATGTTGTTATATCTTATCGTGTCACAATTTGACAATATATACTATGTCATGGCTCTGGTTTATATTACTTTCGCTAAAAAATTGTAAAAAAGGCAAAATATCAAAAAATAATATTTACTTTAAAAAATTAGATAAAAAATATTTTTTTTATTATCCTTCTGATTTTTTCATTTCTTCATCTATCATCTTGTCAAGCTGTTTGTCGACACCTTGTTCTCTTGCAATTTTTTGCATTTCTAATAAGATGTTCTCCCAAACAACTTGCTGTAGGCATACATAATCCCACATGTCAAGCCTTTTTGCACCGTCTGCTTTTTTGAATTCTTCCATAAGTTCTTTTTTATCTTCATCGTTCATTTGTTTTTATTCCTCCTCAGTAGCAGAGAGTTTCACACCAGATTTCATAAGTTGAATCCTTGCAATCTTAGACATTTCATCCATTATCTCATCCCAGATTGCCTGTTGGTCTAGTGCATAAAACCACATATCCATTTTTCCTTCTATTTTTGCTTTTTTGAAATCTTCAAGAAATGCTTTTACATCTTCTTCATTCATTGTTTGTCCCCGCCTATAATAACGTTTTGTGAGTATAAGCTTAAAATAATATATCAATTAATAGTTATTAAAACTAAAGGAAAAATTTAAAAGTGAAATACGGGCTGTGCCCTTATTTAACTATCTTTTTAAGACTATCAATAGATTTCTTAATATTATCTGATTTGACAATATATGAGCCAGAAACAAACAAATTAGCACCTGCTTTGTCAACAAGACCAATCGTTTTATCTGTAATGCCACCGTCCACTTCTATATCCAAATTAGGGCATTTCCTTCTAAGCTCTTTAATCTTATCAATCATCTCTGGCAGAAAAGGACTTCCATAAAAACCAGGATTAACTGTCATAATAAGAACCTGATCAATCTCATCAAAATAACTTTCAATCGAAGAAATCGGTGTTTCAGGATTCAAAACAAAACCCATGCGTTTTTCTTTTTTCTTGATGACACCAATAACTTTTCCAGGTTCTTTACATGATTCAAAATGAGCAAGAACAATATCAACTTTCTTGTGATGTTTTTCTACCCATTTTATTGGATTTTTAATCATCAGATGAGCTTCAAACTCACAATTTGAAGAAGGTAATTTAAAATCAAAATCAATAGAACTATTGGGAACAAACTTTCCATCCATAAAATCTAGTTGAATAATTTCAACAAAATCTTTTACTTTGTTTATGCTCTCTTCAAATTCAGCTTGGGATTTAGCAATAATCGCAGGGATTATTTTTTTATTTTTCATAATTTTTCACCGTCTAAAAGACTATCCATTTCAACCTTGTATTTTTTGAAATTAAAACAAATATCGACACCTTGTTGATAACCATCATGAAATTTTTTAATTAGTCTAAATGCTTCAAAACTATCTTTTGCAATAAAAATTCTAAGAAGATCTTTTTTTGCGATAAAACCTTTTTTAAGAGGATATTTTTCAATCCATTTCAAAAATTCACTCCACATTTCACCAAGTAAAATAATAGGTATGTTGCAGATATGTTTAACCTGTATAAGCTGCCAGGTATAAGCAAGCTCAAGAAGAGTACCAACGCCTCCAGGTGCGACAACAACAGCATTTGACAAAACCATAAAGGTATCAAGTCTTTTAGAAAAACGATGAAAATCTTTTTTTATATCTAGATATCTATTTGGTTTCTGTTCAGCAGGAATATCGATATTTAATCCAATTGAATATGTTTTACTACTTTTTCTTCCATCTCTATGCCCTTTGCATGCAGCCTGCATAATTCCAGGGCCGCCGCCTGTGACAACATCAATATTTTGAGCACCAAGCATATGCGCAAGTCTATAGACTTCATCATAAGCCGGCTCATCAACTTTTATTCTTGCAGAGCCAAATATTGCAACCCTAAAATGTTTGTGATATATCCCATCTGCAACAGCATTTTTACCCATATCTATAAATCTCCAAATTTTTTCATAGCTGCAAAACAAGCACCTTTTAGACCAATATCTTCATCAAGAATAACAAAAATAGAAACTTTCTTTAAAAAATTTGAATACTGATAAACATTTTCAAATTCATCAAAAAAATCTTTTGACTCAAAAATATCTTTATTTTTAGCAGCAATACCCCCTGCGATAAATAAACCATCTTGTGCAAGAGACTCTAAAACAAAGTTTTTAGCACATCTTGCATAAAAACGAGTAAAAATACTAAAAACTTTTTTACATGTTTCATCTAAAGTTTTATATTTTGAGATAAGTGGAGTTTTATCTTTTGATATATCAATTTCTTTTGTGTATTCTGTGATTTTATCTGGATTTTTTTCTCTTAAAAATTGATAAATTATTTCTATTCCGCGGCCTGAAAGTAGTTCATCATATGTTAAAGGCTCAGTTATATCTTTTTTAGTTCTGATATATCCTACAAGTTCTCTTTCAAAATCGTTATATGCTGGAAAATCGCTGTGCCCTCCTTCACTTGAAACAGGATTATAAAAATTATTTTTTTCATCAAAAACTAAAATACTTTTCCCCAGGCCAGTTCCTGCACCAATTGCGGCTCTTGTTTTGTTAGAAAAATTGTTTTCTTTGTTTTCTCTTATGATATATACCTCTTTTTCATTTTGAAAATCTAAAAGATTTATACCGTATCCTACTGCTTCAAAATCATTAATTAATAAAATTGATTTCAAAGCAGTTTTTTTAACTATTTCATCAATATTTATACTCATTTCTTGATTTGTAAGACTAACATGTTTTTTATCTTCTGAAACAATTCCTGCTGCACCTATACAACCATTTGAGAGATCTATATCAAATTTTGCTTTAGCAATACTAATGCATTCTTTTAAAACAATTGAAAAAGAATTTATTTCAGAGCTTTTAAAAATCAATGAAAAAATTAATTCTAAGCTATTTTTTTTAACACCGGCAACAGCAATTTTTGTATTTGTTCCACCTAAATCTGCACCAAAAACAAAACAGAAATAATTTTTTTTATCAAAATTTTTTATGTATTCTTTAACAGTAAAGTTCATTTTCCTCATCACTTATTTTCAAGATTAAACTAAAAAACATAATGCCAAACCATGTTTTTTATGTTTTTATAAATAAAACATTTTTTAATTTGTATGTTATTTATCATATAAAAAATAGTAATAAATATTACACCACAAAATTTAAAACACAGTTAGAATTGCCCTAAGTACACATTAAAGGTGAATAAATGTCAAAAAACAAAATTATGCTGCCTGGTGAACAAGTAGCAACTACAGAAGAACTAATGCCAGGTGATGGAACATATGAAGATAACGGAGTAATTCGCGCATCAAGATTAGGAATATATGAAATAGATGCAAAAAACAGACGTGCAAAAATAAAACCTTTGACAAGTACTCCTGTTGAAATTAAAAGAGGGGATATTGTACTTGCAAAAGTAAACTCAGTTAGATCAAACATGATAATTGCAGATGTAATCCATGTAACTGGTAAAAATAGACAGGTTTCAGGTGACACAAACGCAACATTAAGAGTTTCCGAGATATCAAATGGTTACACAAAAGACCCTGCAACAGAATATTCTTCAGGAGATATAATACGAGCAAAGGTAACTCAGGTAAAACCAAGTTTACAACTTGCAACTAAAGATAGAGATCTAGGCGTGATCAAAGCAGCATGCTCTAAATGCAGAGGATCACTTGAGTTAAAAGGAAACATGCTTGAATGCATAAACTGTAACAACAAAGAGAAAAGAAAAACTGCATTAGATTACGGTAATTACGATATCGATAAACTTTAAAATATATTAAAAATATTAATATTAAAGAAGAGTGATTAAAAATGGAAATGAAAACTATAAAGAAAACGACAAAAGAACTAGAACTTGAGATAACCGATGAAAATGAAACAATTCTTAACCCTATAACTGAAGTTTTACTACAAAACAAAGATGTAGAATATGCTTCATATATGGCAAATCACCCTGAATCAAAAACAAGAACATTATACTTACGTGTGAAAAATGGTAAACCTGAAGAAATACTTTTAAAAGCAGTAAAACAACTTGAAGATGAAGTAAAAACATTTAGTAAAAATTTCCAGGATAAAAACAAGAGTAAAAAATAAATGAAAGTTTTAGAAATTGAAAAAAAAATAGGTATCAAAATTTTTTTAACACAAAAGCCTGGTCTTGGTGGAAAATTAAGAGTAAAACCAGAAGATTTTCTAGTAAAAGAAATATCTATTCTTCCACCAGAAAAAAAAGGCGGTAAATTTACTATTGCAGAGATAACTTGTACATCTTGGGAAACAAATCTACTTATAAGAGAATTATCTGATCGTTTGCATATATCCAAACAAAGAATAAATTTTGCAGGTACTAAAGATAAACGAGCCAAAACAACGCAGGCTATGTCTTTTTTTAATGTTCCTTTAGAAAAAATAAAAGATATAAAAATTAAAAATGTTGAACTTAAAAATGTTTATCAGTCAGATAAACCGATAAAACTTGGTAGTTTAAATGGTAATTATTTTGAGATAATTCTAAGAGGTATAAAACAGAACTTAACATCTAAACAAGTTTTGGAGATAGCTTCAGTAATCAAGGATAACGGCGGCTTTCCTAATTTTTTTGGAATACAGCGTTTTGGAATTATAAGACCAATTACACATATCGTTGGTAAACATATTGTAAATGGTGATTTTGAAAAAGCAGCAATGACCTATATTGCAAATCCTATAAAAGGCGAAGATGAAGAAACCTTTAATTTAAGGAGTAATCTTGAAAAAACAAGAGATTTTTCGCAGGCTCTTAAGATTTATCCTAATCGTCTTAGTTTTGAAAAAGCAATTTTAAATAAACTTGTTGTAAACCCTGATGATTTTGTTGGAGGATTAAAAGAGCTTCCTAAAAATCTTTTAACAATGTTTGTTTATGCTTATCAATCATATCTTTTTAATTGTATTTTAAGTATGAGACTTGCGAAAGGTTTGCCTTTAAATCAAGCAGTTGAAGGTGATGTTGTTCTTGCTTTTAGAAAAGGAGCATTTGATGAACTGCCAATTCCTGTTACAAAAAATAATATTGATAAAGTTAATTTTCAGATTTCTAAAGGTAAAGCTGCTGTAAGTACTGTTTTATTTGGATATGATTCTGTTTTTTCAGAAGGTGAGATGGGTGAAATAGAGCAGAAGGTTATTGAATCTGAAAATTTTAATCCAAGGGATTTTATTATACCTGAGATTCCTTTTATTTCTTCATCTGGCTCTAGAAGATCTATTGTTGGTTTTGTTACGGATTTTGATTTTAAAATAATAGATGATAATATATCATCTGGAAAAAAAGCATTGTTTTTAAAATTCCAGCTTGAAAAAGGAAGCTATGCTACTTCTTTACTGCGTGAATTTATGAAAGCAGATGATATAAGAAATTACTAGTTTTTTTGATAGAAATCGTTTTAATAGTCTTCTATTATTAGGGTGCAGAAAATTAAAATTTGTTTGGTGTAATAGATGATTAATTCACCTCCACAGAAATACAATCCAAGTGATGTTGAAAAAAAAGTTCTTCAGTTTTGGGAAGAAAAAGATATTTTCAAAAAGTCAATAGAGCAGAGGAAAAACTGTAAACCTTATGTTTTTCTTGAGGGTCCTCCAACTGCTAATGGTATGCCTCATCCAGGTCATATTCTTACACGTGTTATGAAGGATTTGATTTTGCGTTATCAAGCAATGAATGGTCATTATATTTTGCGTAAAGCAGGTTGGGATACACATGGGCTTCCTGTTGAAATTGAAGTTGAGAAAGAACTAGGTCTTGAAGATAAACAACAAATTGAAGAATACAGTATTAAAAAGTTTAACCAGGAATGTAAAAAATGTGTTTTCAAATATGAAAATGTATGGGTTGAAATGACTAAGCGCATAGGTTTTTGGCTTGATATGAACAACCCATATGTCACGCTTAGAAATGATTATATTGAATCTGTTTGGTGGTCGCTTAAGCAGGCATGGGAAAAAAAATTATTGTATAAAGGTCATAAGGTTGTCCCTTATTGTCCGCGCTGTGGTACAGCACTTTCTGCTCATGAAATTTCACAAGGTTATAAAACAGTAAATGATCCATCTATTTTTGTAAAATTTAAGCTTAAAGAAAAAGATGAATATTTTCTTGCTTGGACGACAACACCTTGGACTTTGATTTCAAATGTTGCACTAGCTGTTAATCCTAATGAGAATTATCTAAAGATTAGACTTAAAGGCCAAGTTTTAATTCTTGCAGAAGAGCGTGCATCTGTTCTTTTGAAAGGTGAAGAATTTGAGCATCTAGATTATTTTAAAGGTAAAGAGCTTGAAAAAATTGAGTATGAACCGCTTTTTAACTATGTTAAACCTGAAAAAAAAGCATGGTATGTGGTTCTTGCTGATTTTGTTTCAATGGACGATGGAACAGGTATTGTTCATATTGCACCTGCTTTTGGTGAAGATGATTATAATGTTGGAAAGAAATATGATTTGCCTGTTATTCAGCTTGTTAAACTTAATGGTACTTTTCCATCTGAAGTTAAAGAATGGTGTGATGAGTTTGTAAAAGATGCAGATCCAAAAATTATTAAACATCTTGAAAAACGTGGCTTGCTCGAGGGTGTTCATGAGCATACTCATGAGTATCCGTTTTGCTGGCGTTGTGATTCACCTCTGCTTTATTATGCTATGGAATCCTGGTTTATTGCTATGACAAAAGTTCAGGAGTCACTTGTTAGAAATAATAATAATATTAACTGGTATCCTAAGCATTTGCAGCAGGGTCGTTTTGGTGATTTCATCCGTGAAGTCAAAGATTGGGCTCTTTCCCGTAAGCGTTATTGGGGTACACCTCTTCCTATTTGGACTTGTACAAATAAAAAATGTAAACATGAGATATGTGTTGGAAGTGTTGAAGAACTTAAAAAACTTAGTGAGAACTTTCCAGAAGAGTATGATCTTCACAGGCCGCTTGTTGATGAACTTATCATAAAATGTCCTAAATGCAATTCTTTTATGAAACGTGAAGAAGAGGTAATTGATTGTTGGTATGATAGTGGTTCTGCGTTTTTTGCTCAGTGGCATTATCCCTTTGAAAATGAAGTTGAATTTAAGAAAAATTATCCTGTTGATTTTATCTCTGAAGCACTTGATCAAACCCGAGGTTGGTTTTATTCGCTTCTTGCAATTTCTACTTTTTTATTTGATGAGCGTCCCTATAAAAACGTGTTAACGTTAGGGCTTGTTCTTGATGAAAATAATCAGAAAATGAGTAAGAGTAAAAGAAATTATGTTGATCCAAATATCATACTTGAAAATGAAGGTGCTGATGCTCTTCGCTGGTATTTGTTATCTGCTAATGCTCCATGGAATTCTACAAGGTTTTTTGAGCAGGCTGTAAAAGATACACTTGGTAAATTTATTTTGACTTATTGGAATTCTTATAACTTTTTTGCAACATATGCATCCCTTGATAAATTCAACCCTGGGAAAGATATAGTTCCTATTGGGAAAAGACAGCTTCTTGATAAATGGATACTTAGTCGTTTTCATCAGACTTTAAATGAACTAGAAAAATACATGCAAACTTTTGAAACCCATAAAGCAGCACGAGCTGTTGAATATTTTGTAGTTGAAGATTTTAGTAACTGGTATTTACGCCGCTCACGAAAAAGACTTTGGGTTGAGGAAAAAACAATTGATAAACTTGCAGGTTATTCTACAATGTATGAAATATTCATGGGACTTTCTAAGATTATCGCACCATTTGTTCCTTTTATCACTGAGGAGATTTATCAGAATCTTAAAACACAAAATATGCCTGAGAGTATTCATCTTTGTGATTATCTAAAAGTTGACAAAAAACTTATAGATGCAGATTTAGAAGAAGGCATGCAAAAAATACGTGCTCTTGTAGAAGTTGGGCGTGCGCTTAGATCAAAAATTGGCATTAAAGTTAGATGTCCGCTTAGCTCTGCATCACTTATCTGTGATAAAAAAGTTGAGGGGCAGATAAAAGAGCTACTTGATCTTTTAAATGAAGAAATAAATGTTAAAAAAATCAGCTTTGAGAAAGATACTTCTAAGTTTATGACTAAAACGTATAAGCCTGATCATTCAAAACTTGGTCCTAGATACAAGCAGAAGGCAAGAGATATTGTAGAAAAAATTGAATCATTTGATAAAAAAGATTTGTTTGAAAAATTAAATAAAAAAGAAAAAATTGAGCTAAAGATTGGTTCAGAAAAAATTATTCTTACTGTTGATGATTTTTTAGTTGTTGAAACTGAAAAAGAACATATCGCAAGAACTCAGACTGATGATGTTGTACTTATTTTAGATACAACTTTAACTCCTGAGCTTGAGGCTGAAGGTCTTGCAAGAGAACTTGTTAGAAGAATTCAATCTATGAGAAAAGAACTTGATTTAGTTGTTGAAGATAGAATTGTTACGCAGGTTAAACTTGATTCAAATTTAGTTAATTCTCTTAAAGATTGGTTTGAATATATTAAAGGTGAGACAAGATCTAAAAGCCTTACTTTTGTTGATAAGCCTTCTGGTAAACTTGTAAAAAAATGGGAAGTTGATGAAATTAAATTAGAGATCGGAATAAATAAATAAAACCTTTTTTTGAAATGTTCTTAAGATCATGTATAACAAAACCTAAAAAAGATTTAAATATCAAATACATGATTTTTCATTGTTAAAAAAATTAATTAATTTAATTAGATGGGATGCAAAATAATGTATAAATTTAGAAATAGTCTAAAGAAGAAAAAACGTGTTTTTTTATTGTTTTTTAGTTTCATTATTCTTTGTTTTTTGTTTTCATCAGTTTGCATTTATGCTCAATCATCTGAGGTCTTAGATTCAGAGGGTGATGGTTATAGTGATTACATGGAGTTATCTTATGAAACAGATCCAAATGATTCAAAGAGTTATCCATTAGATACAGATGGTGATGGCGTGCCTGATGAAGATTCCCCTGATAGTAAATTTTTAGGTGATCTTGATGATGATGGTGATGGATTAAAAGATATTTATGAGGAGTTTCTTGGTTCAAATCCAAAGGATAATTCTGATGTTTTATCTATTAATATCTCAGGTGTTGATTACTTTTTAGTAGATACTTTATCAGCTGGTTTTTATGATAAAATCTGCAAGCCTATAAAAGGTTATTACAGTGATTTGGGAAAAGAAAATAATATGTATCTTATAGATATCGATAATGATTGTATTTGGGATTTTAGCTATTTAAATGGTGAAATTTTAGAATATAAAAATAGTATTTTTGATAACATCTTGATGTATGCAATACTGATAGTAGTAGCAATAATTTTAATTGTTTTGATTTTGTTTAAAACAGGTATTATCTGTTTTTATGAAGAAGAATATATAGTTGAAGAATAAACAAAATGATTTTTTCAACCAAATTTATTTTATATGGCCCTAGCTTTTCAGCTTTTTATTTATGATATGTCTTGGAATTGAAGGCACCGCTCATTCAATAGGTGTAGGGCTTGTAAAAGAAAAAAACGATAAATGCATTGTTCTTTCTAATTTAATTAAGATTTACAAACCTGAAAAAGGTGGTATTCACCCTCGTGAAGCAGCAAATCATCATGCAGCTAATGTCGCAGATCTTATCAGTGATTCTGTAAAAGAATCAGGTATCGATATAGCAGATGTCGATCTTGTTTCTTTTTCAAAAGGCCCTGGTCTTGGTCCTTGTCTTCGCACCGCAGCAACCGCTGCAAGGGCTTTATCATTATCACTTGATAAACCTATAATTGGTGTAAATCACTGTGTTGCGCATCTTGAAATTGGCAGAGGAACCTTAAAAGATTGTATTGATCCTGTTTTACTTTATACATCTGGTGCTAACACTCAAGTTATTGCTTTTGCTCAAGGCCGTTATCGTGTTTTTGGTGAAACACTAGACGTTGGAATTGGCAATTGTCTTGATAAATTTGGAAGATCTGCAAATTTAAGTTTTCCATGTGGTCCTAAGATAGAGCAGCTTGCGTTAAATGCTACAAAATACCTTGATTTACCTTACTCAATTAAAGGTATGGATATAGCTTTTTCAGGTCTTTTAACAGCTGCTGAAACTTTTTATAAAAAAGGTGAAAAACTAGAAGATATATGTTTTTCTTTACAAGAAACCGCTTTTGCAGCATTAACAGAAATTACTGAGCGTGCTATGGCTCATACAGAAAAAAAACAGGTTCTTTTAGGCGGCGGGGTTGCTGCTAATAAAAGACTTAGAGATATGGTAAATATCATGGCTAAAGAAAGGAATGCTTCTTTTTTTGTTCCTGATAAATCTCTTTGTATTGATAATGGTGCTATGATTGCTTGGCTTGGTGTTCTTATGTATAACAGTGGTGTTAGAATGAAAGTTGAAAACAGTTTTATTAATCAGCGTTTTAGAACTGATATGGTGGATGTGACCTGGCGTGACTGATAAAACTATTTTGTATAAGGGTGCTGAAGCAGAAATTGTTGTTTCAAAATATCTTGGTTTTGAGGTTGTTTTAAAAAAACGTGTAAATAAAGGATACAGGCTAAAAAAAATAAATGATATGCTAATATTTAGTAGAACTCGTGAGGAAGCAAAACTAATTAGTGAAGCAAGGCAGAGTGGTGTTTGTGTTCCAATTATTTATGATGTAGATTTACAAAAAGGCGTAATTACTATGTCTTATATTAAAGGCAAGCGTGTTAAAGATATTTTAAATGATATTTCTGAGGATGAGCGTAAAAAACTATGTATAAAAATTGGGCAAAGTATAGGTAATCTTCATAAAAATGATATTATCCATGGTGATATTACTACGTCAAATATGATTCTTTTTGAGGACATGATTTATTTTATTGATTTTGGACTTGGTGAAAAAAGTAGTGAAATTGAAGCAAAAGGGGTAGATTTACATGTTTTAACTGAGGCAATTGAATCAACTCACTTTAAACATTCTAATTGCTTTGAATATGTTCTTGAAGGCTACAAAAAAACATATGGTGCAGAATCTAAAAAAATAATTCTTAAAATTGATGAGATAGTTAAAAGAGGAAGATATAGATGAAGAAAATTTATTTTATAACTAGCAACAAAGGTAAGCTTGCTGAGGCTCAGAAAAAATTTTCAGAAATAGATATCGATGTTGTTCAAAAAAACATTGGTTATCCTGAGATACAAGCGCATTCACTTGAACAAGTAGCTGTTTTTGGAGTAGAGCATGTTGTAAATAGATTAAATCAACCTTTTATTTTAGAAGATGCTGGTCTTTTTATTGATGCACTTGCTGGTTTTCCTGGTGTTTATTCTGCATATGTATATCAAACAATTGGTTTAGATGGTGTATTAAAACTTATGAAAGATGTTAAAAATCGTAAAGCAGTTTTTAGATCAGTTTTTGCATATGGGAAACCGGATTGTAAGCCAGAGCTTTTTATCGGTGAATGCAAAGGTTTTATATCTACTGTAAAACGCGGTAGCAATGGTTTTGGTTATGATCCTATTTTTATTCCTATAAATCTTGATAAGACTTTTGCTGAAATGGATATTTCTGAAAAGAATAGTTTTTCTCATCGCGGTAAATCACTTGAAAAATTAATTGATTTTTTTAAAAAAATATAAATGGAAAGTTTTAAAATACTTTAATTACAATACATGTTTAAGGGTTAGAGCATGTCTGAATTTCAAAAAAATGAAGAATTACTCGAATTTGAAGAGAAAATTAGGAAAAAATATTCAAATATGACTAAACTCTTATTTTTGATAGGAATTATTTTAATAATATGGATTTTGATTGTTTTTTCAGGTGTTTTATTCTGGGGTTATGCTTATAATTGGGCAGGTTTAAGTTTTGAATCTTGGGTTTTGGCAATAAGTGCAATAATTGGTGTTTTTATCCTATTTGAAATTATATTTTATTATCGTTTTTCAAATATAAACAAACAAATAAAACAAAAATCACAGCCTAAACCAGAGTTTATCAATGGAAAACATGTTCATGTTTTTACTCATCCTAAAGGTGTCGAAGGCGGAGTTTTCAGTAAAACTTATTTTGAAATAGATTCTCATAACGTTTTACGTCTTAGAACTCTTATGATACCACCTGGTGAACTCTGGAGTAAAAACGAAACAAAAGAAATAGAAAAATAATTTTTCTTTATTTTTTTGTAATTCCCATTTCAGATAGTTTTTCTGGTAAATAGGTATCTGTTACATAGTCCAGACCATATTTTGCAAGAGCCTGCTGTTCTGATTTTTTACCAATTTTTAATTGTAGTTTTATTTCTCCTTTCCAAAATGCTTCTTGAAACCTTGGATCGGTAAGCTCGCTTTTCAAAGCGTTTATATCTTCTGTTGTAAGTTTATCTGTGGGTAGATCATAGTTTTCTATATCTGAAGGTGTCACTCCTAGATATTGCGATGATGGTGTTGCAAGGTATTCTGATATGTGTGCTGTTTTTATTGCACCATATGCTACACTTGCAAAAATACGGTAACTCCACGGGTCACAATCTGTAAAAACTAATACTGGCAGGTTTTTTTCAGTGCTTAATCTTTTAATAAATCTGCGTGTTGAGCGAGCTGGTTGACCTTTTAGATGTACAAGAATTGCTCTGCTTTCTTGATCAAAACCATTTTCTACAAGTCTGTCAAACATACCGCCTGTTTCTATTGCAACTATGAAATCTGCATCTGAGTCTTTAATTGTTATTTTTTCTTTTTCAACATTGTAAGGTATGCTGTATCCTGCATCTCCTACATCGTCTTGACAATGAATTTTTTTCTTTGTATTATTTCGTGTCATTTCTTCTATAGTCACATTTCCTATTACACGTGCTCCGTCTTCTTCTGGCCTAAGCTTGAAATCTTCACGCATGCAGCTTGTAATTACTTCTAAATCTTCTGCAAGTAGATTTGATTCGTTTTGCGAACTGAATTTTGCCAAGTCCCAGCCTTCAGAAATATAATACATTTCTCTAAGTGTTGAGGATTTATTTACTTTAATCATTTCTTTTATAAAATCTGCCATGTACATGGTTCTAAGAAGCATGTATGCACCATCTAGTGATTTTGCGTTTCTCTCTGTTGAGTTTTTACCATATTTCCAGACGCTTAATTTATCATCAAATCTTATGTTTGCCTTAGTTCTTGTCGGTAGATTAAGATATGGTATTTTTGTTTGCTCAAAATCAGTGTATATTTTTTCTGCTATTGCATCAATTTTTGTTAAAACCTCGCTGTAATCTTTTTTAACCATCTTAATTGCCCTCCCATTTATCGGCACCAATTACATAGGTTGGATTGATATTTTCTATATATAAATCGTTTTCATCAAAATCGCCTTTCTCAAGTCCTGCAAGCTCAAAATTAACATCAACTTTATTTGCAGGTTTTATGCCGTCAAGACTCCATTTAATATAGTTATTAGTAATTTTTACAGGTTTTGGCTGTACATTTCCCACAACAGAATCTTGAGGAATTATTGCGTAAAGATTAAACGTTTGAGGACTTCGTTTGTAGTTTACAACCATAATTCTACTTTTTGTTATAACACTCTCATGTGGTTTTTCTACTCCTTCCTGAACAAGAGTTGTTTGAACAGGCGCTCTGCTAACTTTTTCATATTCTACAAGATCTTCAATCCATACCACATCCATAATTTTTGTAATAATAGGATCTAGACTGGGAACTGGTTTATCTAGCATATGAGCAGATTTTTTCGCAATCTCAGGTAAGATTCTTGTGATTAAATCAAATTTTTCACGTGTTTTTGTTCTTCTTACTTTTTTATCGATATGTTTTTGAACCTTACGGGCACATTCACGAAACGCAAGTTTTACTTCGTTTTCAATTTCAGATACATCAGATATTGCCTCTTTGCTTTCTGATGTAAATGGAATTTGAGTTGAAGATACATGAGCTAAAAATATCGCAGGTCCTGAGGGTATGCCTTTACCTGAAGGTTGAGTTAAACCATATCTGCGCCAGTCAATCGATGATATCGCAGATGTTATAACGCAGCCTCCTTGCTGATATAGTAGGGGTACTCGGTTTGCAAAACGCATTATTTTAACACTATCATCTTTAGGAAGATTTCCACCATACACAAGACCTACTTCAATTTGAAAAGGATTTCCGGAGTAAACTGATGCCGGCCTTGAGGCAGTGATTATAAATTCAGGTGATATCTCTTGTGTTTCATGTTTAAGACTGCGTTTTATAAGTGTTTCGCCAATTGGTGATAAGCAATCTGTTGAAGGTGCCATGATTTTTACTTTTTTAAAAGCTTTATGAAGTTCAAGAAATTGCTCGCGGGTCATAGTTTTAGGATTCATGTTTTTTTCAAGGCCTGCTTCTGCAATCGCCGTATTTGTAGTTCTATCACCCATACTGCTGAATTCTGTTTTAAGAAACGAGTTAAGCTGACGAGCTTTTGTGTTTTTAGCCATTTTGATTAGTGTTCCCAGTTCTACTCCATATGGATGAGGTTTTATTTCAACTGCTTTTCTTGGAAGTACGTCTGAAGTTCTTTCAAAAATATGAACTGTTCCATCTGGTTCTTTGTATGTTATTTGTGCATGAGGATTAACAATTGAAGTACTCTGCAGATAGTCATATACATATTTTTTACCACGTGTAAAATCAGCAACAATACTTGCTTCTATACGTGTGCCTGTTGGTTTATCCCAATGTACGGTATCTCGAGCTATTACATCAGCACGGTTTTTATTTGTATCTATTGCAATTTCATTTATAAATGCTGGTCTGTCTTCTTCTATTTTAGATGTGATAACTGCATGTTTGCCGGTTGTTAATTGTCCATATAATACTACAGCAGAAATACCAATTCCTTGCTGACCTCTGCTTTGAAGTATAGCATGGAAACGTGAGCCGTATAAAAGCCGGCCGAATATATGGGGAATCTGCTGTTTTACTATACCGGGTCCGTTATCCTCTATTATAATTCTGCATTCTCCATCGGTATGGTTTTTTATTTCAACGTAAATATCTGGGAGGATATTTGCTTCTTCACAGGCATCTAATGAATTATCGACGCCTTCCTTAACACTAGTTATAAGTGCTCTGGTTTGGTTTCCAAATCCAAGTATATGTTTGTTTCTTTCAAAAAACTCTGCAACAGAGATTTCTTTTTGTTTTTTAGCAAGTTCATGTGCGGTTATTTTTATCAAAACGTTTTCCCTCCATTTATGGGAGAACTTATGCACCCAGAGTCTGTAATAGAAATAGTAATTATAAAATTATTCATTTATAATTGCAAAAAACATCTAAAAAACTGCATTTTTTTAGTAATAATCTCCAATAATATAGCCAAAAGAATATTTGCGTGTAGTCTTTATTTTTTTCTTTTTATTATTTGGCATGTTTGTTTTTTTGGTAATTATTATATATAAAACTTCTTGGAGAATCTGTCAAATTGTAAAAAATACAAAAATAATAAATACCTTCTTTTTAATCTATATAGAAAATATAGAGCTATATACAAATAGTTTGGAGGAGAGAAAAGTGAATAAAAAATTGTTGATAGCAGCAGTAAGCATAGTGCTGCTTATAGGAATATTAAGCGGTTGCGTAGAAGAAGAAACTACTACAGAGAATACAGCGCCTGAAGCAATGTTTACTTGGACTGCAGATGGATTGACTGTAAATTTTGATGCCTCAACCTCAACTGATGCAGATGAAGACACATTGACGTATTCTTGGGATTTTGGCGATGATGAAGGAACAGATACAGGTGTTGATCCAATTTATACATATGCGGATTATGGTACATACACAGTTACTTTGGTTGTGAATGACGGTACTGTTGATAGTGCTGCATATACCGCTGAGGTAACTATAGAAGAAGAGATACCCGCTCCGAATCCGCCAACAGTTGAAATGACAATGCCCGATGAGATTATAAACGGAACTGCAGCAACATTTACAGCTACTGTTACAATGGGTGATGCAAATGTTAGTGATACAGCATATGCATGGTATGTAGATGATGTTTTACAGGGCGGAAACACATCTGAATTTGAATATACCTTTAACGAAACAGCGGACTTTGTTGTAAAAGTAGAGGTTACAGATGATGATGGACTTACGGGTGAAGCATCAGAAACAGTAACTGTTGTAGATGAAGAAGAAACCGAATAATAAAAACTAATATTGCAGGATTATTTCCTGCTTAATTCTCTTTTTTTATTTTGATTTTTATGCCTTTTGAAATATTATTTTTTTTACAAAAACCGATATTTGTCTCTATTACATATTTGCAGAAGCCATGGCTCCAGTAGTTTTTGTAAAACAGTCTTTTTTCAACATTTGCTTCAGATATATGTAATATTTCTAAACTTTTGTTTACAAATATGATGTCAAGCGGTATTTTTACATTTTTCATCCAGAAAAAACGATGCCAGGGTATCTTAAAGTCAAAAAGCATTCCTTTGTTTTCTGGCAGGTGCTCTATATTCATCAAACCTTTTGTTTGCTCTAGAAGGGTTTTTGCAAGATTGCATTCTAGTATTAGTTCTTCATTTTTTATTTTAAAGATTACTTTGGCTTGTTTCATTTTAAAACATTTTTTTGTTTTTTTGTTAGTTATATTGTTTTTCCCTAGAAATACATTATGATTTTTTATTTTGCAACAAAATATTAATTTTTTACATATTTTTGTAATAAATGTTGCATTCAATTATATTTTTAAAAAATAATAATAAAAAAGTATTTAAACTAGTAATGATAGAATTAATATAGATTGTAAGAAGGGGTTTTAAAAATGCATGAAATTAAAATTAAACCTGAAAATGTAGAGAGGGATGATTTAGGTTTTATTCTTTGGAAACTTGAATCAGTTGAAAAATTCTATCCTTGTTACACACATTTGATAAAGCAAAAGTAGTAAAAAAAACATAAGTTATTCTTTATGTTTTTTCTTAAAGCTTTGCAAAAATTGTAAAAAGCAATTGTTTTATTATAACTCATATTATTACAGATAATTGAGTGGTTAGGAGACAAAAATGAATTTAAAAAATAAATACCTAATTAAGATTTTTATAGTTGTTCTTCTTTGCTCATTTTTAATCTTTCCTCTTTTATCAGTATCTGCCGAAGTTCAATATTATGCAGATGTAACGATAACTGTTGACTCTTCAGGTTTTGTAACAATTAAAGGTGTTACTAATCACCCTGATTTATTAGTTGAAAATACAGAAAGTTATACGTCAAAAAAACAAAGTTATTGGCTTTTAAACATTACAAAAGATGAAGTTTTTTATAGTTTTGTGTATGCTTTAGAATTACCTATAGGTTCTTCTATAAATTATGTTAAATCAGCAGAGTTTAGAATTGAAACAGGCAACGGTAATCTTATAGTTAGAGGATTTGGTGAAAACAAACCTTTTTCAGTTTTAGTACAGTATCAAATTCAAAAAACTTCAGAAACAAGTAATATATTATTGTAATTATTGTTATTTTATTTTTTAAGAAGTCTAAATCGAAAGAACCATCTATTGTTTTTAATAAATTAAAAGAGATGGGTTTGAAGTATCATATGGGTGAACATGATTTTGAATATGATTGGAAAGGCATTGTTAAGATATCTGAAGAGCTTGCTTTTATTGATAGTATACAGGAGAAATTTAAGGGTGATAATGTTATTTTAAAGTTTACCACAATTAGATAAATTTCATTCGATAAAGATTTATATTCTTGATTTTTAATTTAGGGGTGTGTTAGAATATATTCTGTTTATCATCGGCTTTCTGTTTCTAGTTAAAGGTGCAGATTTTCTTGTCGATGGTGCATCTGCTATTGCAAAGAAATTAAACGTTTCTGATCTGATAATTGGCCTTACCCTTGTTGCTTTTGGAACTTCGGCACCTGAACTTATTGTAAATATTTTTGCAAGTATAAATGGTAATACTCAGATTGCAATAGGTAATGTTGTTGGTAGTAATATTATAAATATTTTAGTTATTCTTGGTATCTCTTCTATAATTTATCCATTGTTGGTAACTAAGGATACTGTTTGGAAGGAAATTCCTTTTTGTTTATTTGTAACAGTACTCTTCGGTTTTTTAGCAAACGATACATTGTTTTTTAACGAGGGGAATGCTCAGATTAGTAGGATTGATGGTTTGATTCTTTTGATTTTTTTCGCTGTTTTTATGTATTATATTTTCAGATCTTCTAAAAAACACAGAGATAAAAATAAAGAGGTGCGAGATTTAGATGTCAAAAAGTATAGTTTCTCTAAATCAATTATTTTGATAGTTATTGGTTTTGTTGGTCTAAATATTGGTGCTAAATGGGTTGTTGATGGAGCAGTACAAATATCTTCATTTTTAGGTGTAAGTCAATCTTTAATTGGTCTTACCATTGTTGCTCTTGGCACATCTCTTCCTGAACTTGTAACATCTGCTATGGCTGCCATAAAAAAGAATTCAGATATTGCAATTGGAAACATTGTTGGTTCAAATATCTTTAATATTTTATTGATAATCGGGGTCAGCTCGATGATTAAACCTTTGTCTTTTAATGTAGCAAGTAATATTGATATTTTTGTTGTTATTTTGGCGCCGCTTCTTTTGTTTATTACTATGTTTACTGGCAGAAAGAAGCATCTTTTAGAGCGTTGGGAAGGTGTAGTGTTTCTAGTTGTGTATGTGTTTTATCTTGTATTTATCTTGTATC
The DNA here is from genome assembly GCA_964517155.1 of uncultured Thermoplasmatales archaeon. Lineage (GTDB taxonomy): Archaea > Thermoplasmatota > E2 > DHVEG-1 > DHVEG-1 > PFL35. The sequence goes on along the minus strand of CAZFAZ010000026.1, from coordinate 5,087 downwards.
GCGGGTAGTGCTTATTTTATACAAAGATTTTTAGAGAGATTTTGTTTCTTGGGTTTTTAAAATGAATGATAAAATCATTGTTGAATTTATCTTTATCTTATCCATTCTAATTATGATTTTTCTTATTATGCGAAGACCTTTTTTTTATATCCGTCTTATAAACAGAAAAATAAAACTTGATACATATATTATCGGTGCACTTCTAGCACCTTTTTTAATTATTATTTTTGGTCTTTTGAATTATTCTCAAATAATTGGTGGTTTGGGTGGTCAGGGGGCTCTTAACCCGTTTGGCGTATTGGTTCTTTTTCTATCAATGGTTTTTATGAGCATATATCTAGATATCACAGGCTTTTTTGAGTATTGTGCACGTATCGCATTAAAACTTTCTAAAAACAATGGGAAATTACTTTTTTTATCGTTTTATTTTGTTATATCAATTCTTACGATTTTTACATCAAATGATATTGTGATTCTTACTTTTACACCTTTTATTTATTATTTTACGAAACATGCAAAAATCGATCCAATTCCTTATCTTATAGCAGAGTTTTTTGCAGCAAATACCTGGAGTATGATGCTTTACATCGGTAATCCTACAAATATTGTTCTTGCAACAGCTTTTCAGATTGATTTTTTAGAATATTTTAAATGGATGTTTCTTCCAAGTTTTGTTGCTGGTTTGACAAATCTTGTGCTTCTTTACTGGGTTTTTAGAAAAAGATTACAAATAAATGTTAAACAGGTAAAAGTTGTTCGTCCTGCTGATGCTTTAACTGATAAACTAGGGGCAATTTTAGGAGTTGTTGTTCTTTTTGGTTGCATTTTTTTTCTTGCACTTGCTCCTTACTTTTTTATTGATTTATGGGTAGTATCAGTTGGTTTTGCAGTTGTTTTGTTAATTCTTTTAATTATAAGGGATTCTTATGCAAAAATAATTAGAAAAAACATAGATTGGCAATCATTTAAAGTTGCAAAAACACTAAGGCGTATGCCTATTGGCATTATTCCTTTTGTTTTAGCTATGTTTATATCAGTAGAAGCTTTAAGAGTATATGGTGTTACTACAGATATTGGTCTTTTTTTCAAAAGTATAATTGGTGAGTCTGTTGTATCTAGTGTTTTTCTTTTTGGTTTCTCTTCTAGTTTTCTGGCAAATATAATTAATAATATCCCAATGACTGTTGCATATGTCCCTATTATTCAATCATCTGTAGGTTTATTGTCTTATCCAGCTATATTTGCAACTGTAATTGGCTCTAATCTTGGAGCAAACATTACACCTCTTGGTGCTTTAGCAGGTATTATGTGGATTACAATTCTTAGAAATAAAAATGTTAATTTTTCTTTTAAAGAATTTATAAAATATGGTTTAATTATCACCCCATTGACCTTGTTGGTATGCTTAGGGGTTCTTGCATTGGAGTTTTTAATATTTTAATTTATTTTGCTTTTCTATAAAATCTAAATAACCCTCTTCTGGCTACGGGTAGTACAGCATCTTTCACGGTTCTTGTATCTTCAACTGTATAAAACGCATGAGGATGAATAGTTTTGATATGGTCTAATATTTTTTTAAGATCACCGCGGCGGATTACTACCAAAATGAGTTTAACATCTCCCTCGATTCCTTTTGCATCAACCATTGTGACACCATATTTTTCAGATGTTAGATGATCATATATTTTGTCGCCATCATGTTTAACAATGATGCGAACAATAACTGAACCTATTGATATTTTTTCTTCTATAACCATACCTACAAGATTACCCATTGCAAAACCACCAGCGTAGGCCATTGCATATAACGGATTGCTTAGATTCATAATAATTTGTGCAACTGCAAGTAGCCATATATTAATCTCAATAAACGCAATTAAGGGCGCGATATATTTAAGACCTCGTGAAATAAAAATAATTCTTATTGTTCCAAGACTTACATCAACTAAACGTGCCGTAAAAATTAGTATTGGTAGTATCATCCATTTGAAGATATCTGAATTAAATAAGTTTTCTAGGTTCATATTTCGTCTGGCATCCCTATCTCAAATTAATAATTTACATAAACAATATTTATTTTTAGTTAAGTTGGCATTTTATCCAGGTTATATTAATTTTTTTGTTATGTTTTTTTAATAATTTATGTCCTTTTGAGTAATGCTATATAAAAACCATCTGTTTCATTAGTATCCGGCCAATATCTTTTTTCTTTGATAAGCTTGAAATCATTGCTATGTTTTTCAAGGAACTCTTTTATTTGTTTTTCCCCCTCTGATGGTAGAATGCTACACACAGAATAAACCATATATCCATCTATTCTTAGCAATGATGAATATCTATCAAGTAAATCTTTTTGGAGTTCCTTTAGTCTTTTTAGAGCCTCAATATTAAGCTTCCATTTAATATCAGGATTTCTTCTAAGTGTTCCAGTTCCTGAGCAAGGAGCATCAAGTAGTAGTCTGTCTGCTGTGTCTTTTAGGCGTTTGTACGCTTTTGAAGAATCTATAATTCTTGTTTCTATATTTTCTGCACTGGCTTTAACAGCTCTTCTTCTTAGCTCTTTTAATTTCCATTCTTGGGTATCCATAGCTATGATTTTTCCTTTATTTTTCATCAACGCAGAACTATGAAGTGTTTTACTGCCTTCCCCTGCACATGCATCTACTACTCGCATACCTGGTTTTGGATCCAAGAGTATTGAAACCATCTGTGATGCTTCACTTTGCATTTCAAAAAATCCTTCTTTAAAACTTTGTAGCCTGAAAATATTGGTTTTATCTTTTATTATTAATGCATCAGGCATATGGTCTATTTTATCACAACTTATTTTTTCATTTTTAAGATTTGTTATTAATTCATCTCTATTAGTTTTCAAAGTGTTTGTTCTAATAACAATATTTGGTTTTTGATTTAAAGCATTAATACTCTGATTCCATCTTTCTCCGATTTCATCTGTTCCAAGTTGATCCAGCCAATCTGGAATTGATTCTCTCAAAGTCCTAACATCTTTAGCAGATATTAGTGTTTTTTCCAATTCTTTGTAATCAATATTCTTTATTTCTTTTATGTCAATAATTCGTTTTTCTTTATAGTAAAAATATGTTTGTATTAGCCTTAGTAAATCTTTTTTTTCCAAGTTTGGTTCTTTTTTAAGTAAAAACCAAAGAAGTCGCCAGTATCTAACAATATCATAAACAGCATCTAGAAAATAATCTTTAGTTTGATTATCCCATTCTCTATGATTTTTAAAAGTTTTCATTATTGCTTTTGATGCATAAATGTTTTCTTTGAAAATCATAATTAATGCATCAGTTATATCATTTAACATTTGGTCTCTATGATTTTTTAACATTTACTTTAATCAAACTAAATAATTGTAAGTATTGCACCAAATCTGTTTATCTGTTTTGTGTAATTAACTTTTTTCCAGTATTCTTCGCTCCAGTGGCATTCATGTTTTTCTAAATTTAGAGAATATCCTTGAATATTCCACTCAGATAATTTAAAACGATCATCTATGCCTTTTACGTCTGTTAATTGCAAATATGTAAATATAGAACTGTTGTATTTTGAATCTTCGATAATAATTTTTAAATTTTGGAAATCAAATGGGTAATTTTTAAACTCTGGAGTTATGAAAAGATTTGCTTGAATTTTATACCAAACCTCTGAGTTTTCATTAGTTTTTTCTTCAGATGTGTTTTCTTGTTGGGCTGCATCATATGCATTAGCAGATATTGGACAAAATGGCAAAAAGGTTGATATTATTAATATAAACCAAATAGTGATTATTTTCGAACGCATACAGCATCCTTCATCTTTAATCTTTATAAAAATATTATGTTATGGTTTTATGGGCTTGGTTTTATTTAATTTATAGTCTAATAAATATTAAAGACTAAGTAGGGTCATGCTCGTCACTAATCTCACCAAAAATCTCTTCAACTAAATCCTCCATACTAATCAAACCTGTTGTATTACCATTTTTATCTTTTAACACAGCAAGATGCGTTTTGTACTGCTTCATTTTTCTAAATACATCATCTGCTTTCATATTTGGTTCAACTATCAAAACATCTCTCATAATTTCTTTTACTTTTGTAGATTTATCTTTTACATAAAGTGAATCTTTAATATGAACCATGCCCACAATATCATCATAATTATCTTTGTATACTGGAAATCTTGAAAAACCAGTTTCAATTGATTTTTCAACAAGTTTTTCAATTGTGTCATTTTGATTAATAAACTTTATTTTATGTTTTGGCATATCAACTTCATCTACAATTGTTTCATCAAACTCAAAAACATCATTTACCATAATTCTTTCATCTTTTTCTATAGTTCCTTCTTCTTCTCCAAGCCTCATCATTGCCATAATGCTTTCTTCTGTAACAAAATCTTTATCTTTTTTGGTTTCTCCTAATAAATGTAATATTCCATTTGAAATATATCTTACAAAAACAACCGATGGGTGAAATATTTTTGTAAAAATAAGAACAGATCTAGCTGATCTCAAAGCCCATTTTATGTTTTTTCTACCAAAAGCTTTTGGTGTTGCTTCGCCAAAAATTATTACTAGAATAAACATAATTACTGTTGCAATACCAAGTCCCACATTTCCAAATATTTTTGTAGCTACAAATCCTGCAAGAATTGATGCAAAAATATTTACAATGTTATTACCGATAACAATTGCACTGACTACATCATCTGGTTTTTTTAACAATTTTTCTAAAATCTTTGCTCTTTTATCACCTGTTCTTGCTTTATCTACAATCAAAGCTCTATCAATAGATATTAATGCCATTTCTGAACCAGAAAAAAAGGCAGATACTACTATAAGAAAAATAATTATTATAATGCTTATTATTGTGACTATCATATTATTTTTAAACCCTTTATACTGTTATAAGTTTGTATTACATTTAACTTTTTATTTTTTTTTATTTTAGATTGAATAAGTGATATTTTTAGCAATGTTTGGTTTTAAATCAACTTTTAATGCTTCCTTTATTACAAGATCAACCTTGCAGTCAAATAGATTTTCTAAATAAAACTTTAAATCCATATAGTTATCAAATGTT